>VGXI01000165.1 GCA_016873475.1 bacterium
GCCGTCCTGTTCGCCGTTGCCGGCAGCGCCGGCGCCTCGTCCACGGCGAGCGGCGTGAGCCGCGACTTCAATCCCGCCATCAGCGTGAACACCCTGCTCGTCTTTCGAGACGGCCTCCTCGCCGCCGCCGCCGACAGCGCCGCCACGCCCGAGCCCGAGCACGCGCACGCGAGCGCCGCGGAGGGCTTCGCCGTCCAGGAGACGGAGCTGCAGTTCACGGCCAACATCGATCCCTATGCTCGCGCCAGCGTGACGCTCGCCATGCACGGCACGGAGAGCATCGAGGCCGAGGAGGCCTTCATCCAGCTCCTGCAGCTCCCGCGTGGCCTCGGCTTGCGGGCCGGCGCCTTCTACTGGGAGTTCGGCAAGCACAATGCGCTTCACACCCATCAGTACCCTTTCGTCGAGCGGCCCCTGGCCTGGGACGCGCTGCTCGGCGAGCACGGGCTCGCCGGCGCGGCGATCGAGCTGGCCTGGCTGACTCCCCTGCCCTGGTTCGCCGAGCTGACCGCTACGGCCGCGCCCCTGGGCGAGACCGTCTACGGCGAGCACGCCCAGGCGCCCGGCGATGAGTGGTCGGGCGGCCTGCGCCTGCGCCAGCTCTGGGATGTCGGCGCGCACACGACGCTCGAAGTCGGCGGCTCCTGGTTCACGGGCGACACCGCCCACGAACACGAGGAGGCTCTCGAGATCGGCACGCGGCAGTTCACCGGCGCCGACCTCACGCTGAAGTGGACGGGCGCCGGCGCCAATCCGCGCGCCCTGGAGCTGCAGGCCGAGTGGCTGCGCCGCCACGACAGTCTCGAGGACGGCGAGGAAACCCTCGACGACGACGGCCTCTACGCCGCGCTGCGCGCGCGGGTCACGCGGCGCTTCTGGCTGGGCGGGCGCTTCGACCTGCTGCGCGCCGCCGCTCGGGAAGCGCCCGAGGAGGAGGAGGAGGAAGGCCACCACCACGACGCGCTCGCTGACACCGACACCTGGACTGCCTCGCTGGCCTTCGTGCCCAGCGAGTTCCAGGCCTGGCGTCTCGACCTGCTCTCGCGCGAGGTCGGCGGCGAGCGCGACACGGGCCTGCGCGCGCAGGTCAACTTCACCATCGGCAGCCACCCGGCGCACCGCTACTAGGAGGACGGCCATGTGCACACGCTTCGCATTCACCGCGCGCTTCTTGGCTGCGGTGTGGCTCGCCGCGGCAACCCTCGCCGCGGCGCCGCCTGCACAGGCCGCCAGCCTCGAGGTGGCGGCCACCCTGCCCGAACTCGCCCTGCTCACCGAGGCCGTGGGCGGCCCGCGCGTCGCGGTCACGGCCCTCGCCCGCGGCGACGAGGACCCGCACACCCTCGCCGCCAAGCCGAGCCACAGCCGCCGCCTGCTGAAGGCCGACCTCATCGTCTACAACGGCCTGCAGCTCGAGGTCGGCTGGCTGCCGCTGCTGCTCCAGGGCGCGCGGAATCCGGCCCTGCTCGCGGGCGGCAAGGGCAACCTCGATCTCGGCGCCACGATCGAGCCGCTCGAGGTGCCCACGGGGGCCGTCGACCGTAGCCAGGGCGACGTGCATCCCGAGGGCAACCCGCACTACACGGTGGATCCCGGGCTCTACCCGGAGCTGGCCGACGCGATCGCCGAGCGGCTGGCGCGGCTCGATCCCGCGGGCGCGGCCGAGTACCGCGCACGGGCGGCGGCCTTCCGCGCCGACTGGGAACCGCGCGTGGTGGCCTGGCAGGCGCGCCTCGCGCCCGCGGCGGGCAAGCGACTGGTCACCTATCACAAGCAGTGGGAGTACTTCGCGCAGCGCTTCGGGCTGCGCATCGTCGACTACATCGAGGACCGGCCGGGCATCCCGCCCTCGCCGCGGCATGTCGGCGAACTCGTCGATCGCATCGAGGCGGGCGGCGTGGCGCTCGTCGTTTTCGCCGATATCAATCACCCGGAGGTGCCCGAGAAGCTCGCGGCGCGCGCGGGCTGCCGAACACTCGCCTTGCCGCAGTCGCCAGGCAGCCGGGACGGCACCGCGACCCTCGTGACCTGGTTCGACACGCTGGTCGGCGCCCTGGCCGGCGCCCTCTCCGGCACGGAGCGCTGAGATGGAACTGCTGCGCATCATGGCGGCGCCCTTCGCCGCCAGCGTCGTCCTGGTGTTGATCCACGCCTACCTGGGCGGGCACGTGCTCCAGCGCGGGGTGATCTTCGTCGACCTCGCGATGGCGCAGTTCGCCGCCCTCGGCGCCACCGCGGGCTTGCTCTTCGGCGTCGAGCTGGAGAGCCGTCCCGCCTACTTTCTCGGGCTCGCCGCCTCCCTGGGGGCGGCGGGCCTCTTCGCGCTCTCGCGCCAGCACCTGCGCCGCGTGCCGCAGGAGGCGGTGATCGGCATCGCCTACGTGTTCGCCTCAAGCGCCGCGCTCATCATCGCCGCGCGCAGTCCGCACGGCGCCGAGCACGTCGAGCAGATGCTGGTCGGCGCCCTGCTCTGGGTGAGCTGGCAGGAAGTGCTGAAGACGGCGCTGCTCTACGGCCTGCTCGGCGCCCTGCTCTGGCGGGTGCACGGGCCGCTGGCCCAGCTCAGCGCCGACCCCGAAGGCGCGCGGCGGGCGGGGCGGCGGCTCGCCCTCTGGGACTTCCTCTTCTACGCGGTCTTCGCGCTCGTCGTGACGAGCTCGGTGCGCATCGCGGGTGTGCTGCTCGTCTTCAGCTTCCTCATCGTGCCCTCGGTGTTCTCGGCCCTGCGCGGCGCGCAGGGCGCGCGGCGACTGGGCTACGCTTGGAGCTTCGGCATCGCGACCAGCCTGGCCGGCATGCTCGTCTCCTACTGGCTGGACCTGCCCACGGGCGCCACCGTGGTCGTCGTGATGGGTCTCGCGCTCTTCGCGACCAGCCTGCTGCCGGCCCCGCGCGCTCAGTCGAGCTGAAGGGCGAGCACGGAGAGGTAGCGCGTCTCGGGCATGCCGGGCAGGACAGGGTGATCGCCTCCCTGCCCACCGCGGTAGATCACGCGCGCATGGCGGCCCGACTTCGCCACCGCCCGCAGCACGTGGCCCTGCCAGATGTGTTCCTCGACCGGATAGGTGCAGGAGCAAGTGAGCAGGATGCCGCCCGGCGCCACGCGCCCGGCGGCCTTGCGGTTGAGGTGGGTGTAGGCGCCGAGGGCGCTCTCCGCATCGCCGCGCTCCTTGGCCAGCGCCGGCGGATCGAGGACGACCAGATCCCACTCGCCGTGCGGCCAGCCGGCCTGGCCCTTGCCGCTCTGCAGCAGATCGAGCGCGGCGAAGCGGCAGCGCTTGCCGAGGCTGTTGGCGAGGGCGCTCCGGCGCGCGAGGGCGAGGGCTGCCTCCGAGCGGTCGAGGCCGAGCACGGCCTCGGCGCCGCCCGCCGCCGCCTGCAGCGCGAAGCCGCCGCTGTGGCAGAAGAGGTCAAGCACGCGGCGGCCGCGCGCGGCGCCGCGCAGCCAGGCGCGGCTCTCGCGCTGATCCCAGAACCAGCCGCCCTTGAGGCCGCCCAGCGGATCGATCGCGAAGCGGAGTCCGCCCTCTTCGGCCCAGGCTTCGGCCGGCAGCGCGCCCTGCACCTCGGGCGCGAGTTCGGCGAGGCCCTCCTTGCGGCGCACGCCGGCGTCGCGGCGCAGCACGAGCCCGGTGACGCCGGGCAGCGCGAGCAGCGCGCCCGCGATCGCCGCCGCGTGCGCCTCGCTGGCCGCCGAGGCGAGCTGCGCGACGAGCAGGGCGCCGAAGCGATCCACCGTGAGCCCGGGCAGGCCGTCCGCCTCGCCGAAGACGAGCCGGTACTGCGGCGCGGCATAGAGCCGCGCGCGCAGGTCGAGGGCGCGCTCCAGCGCCTGCGGCAGGTGCGTCGCGAAATCCAGCGGGCGGCGCGCGAAGAGCCGCGCGCAGATCTGCGACTGGGGATTCCAGAGCGCGCTGCCCAGCGCCTCGCCGCGCGCGTCGACGAGCAGCACGCTGTCGCCGGCGGCGAGCCCAGCCGGCGCGGCGGCGATCTCGCCCGCGTAGGCCCAGCAGTGGCCGCGGCGCAGGCGGCGTTCCTCGCCGGGCAGCAGGGTGACGACGGGCAGGGTGGACATCGCGGGCCTCGCATCTGGAGTCGGCCGGGCGAGCATAGGCGGCAGGGAGCCGGGCGGCAAGCCCGGGTCGGCGGCGCGCGCGGCGGCGCCGGCGGGCGCGGCGGCGCTGGCGGCGCCGGCGGGCATGAAAAAGTGGGGCCCGCAAGCGGACCCCGCCTAGTCAAGACGAGAACGCTAGTGCTTCAGCGCTTCGAACCGCTTCGCTACTTCGCTCCAGTTGACCACGTTCCACCAGGCACCGATGTAATCGGGCCTACGGTTCTGGTAGTGGAGGTAGTAGGCGTGCTCCCAGACGTCGAGGCCGAGGATGGGCGTGCCCGAGCCGTCCATCAGCGGGTTGTCCTGGTTGGGCGTGCTCGAGACGACGAGCTTGCCGCCGGCGACCGAGAGCCAGGCCCAGCCGCTGCCGAAGCGGGTGGTCGCCGCGTTCGCGAACTGCTCCTTGAAAGCGGCGAAGGAGCCGAAGTCCGCGGCGATCGCCTGGGCCAGCGCGCCCGTGGGCTCGCCGCCGCCCTTGCCGCTCATGAGCTGCCAGAAGAGGCTGTGATTCCAGTGGCCGCCGCCGTTGTTGCGCACGGCCGTGCGCTGGGCCTCGGGCAGGGCGCTCAGGTTGGCGACCAGCTTCTCCAGGGGCGTGTCGAGGTGGCTGCCGCCGGCGGCCTCGAGGGCCTTGTTCAGGTTGGCGACGTAGGCGGCGTGGTGCTTGCCGTGGTGGATCTCCATCGTCCGCGCATCGATGTGCGGCTCCAGGGCAGCGAAGTCGTAGGGCAGGTCGGGCAGCTTGTGCATCGTCCTCATCTCCTTCCACAGGGACCGTCGGTTCGGTTGGCTTGGTGACCAAGATAGTCCCATTGCCGAGTCGGTCAAGCGATGGCGGAGAAAATGCATGGTGGCGGATTTCAGGATCCGGGCTGCCGCAACTTCACGGACTCCGCCGCGGGGGCTATACTGCGGGCGCGCGCATTACTGTCGGCGTTTGCGGCAACCAGGGAAGAGCGCGAGGAGGTGGCAGATGGCAAGGTGTCGTTGGAGAGCCCTGCTGGCAATCGGCGGTCTGCTGGCTCTCGGGCAATCCAGTCTCGCGTGGGGGGCGGTCTGTTTCACGGATGGCGTCCGGCTTTCGGCCGACGCGGACGGCTTGTTCTGCGAGGCCTTCGCCGACACCCCTGGCCAGACCCTGCAGCTCCACCTGTTCGCGTGGCTCGCTACCCACTATCACGACCCGCCCGTCGAGGAATTGGCCTTCGAGATCGACGGGTTCCCGGCGGAGGGCGTGGCCGTCGACGTCGAGTGGCTCGTGCCCCCCACCAGCGGCGCTGCGGACCTCAACGGAATCCACGTCTGGCGCTTCGATCCGCCGCTGGCCTACGGCGAGCAGCTCGGCGAGCTGGCCCGGATCAGCGTCACCATCGAGCAGCCGCTGGCAATGGATCACTGGGTGGCGGTCCGCAATGGCCGCACGATCGACACCTACGGCCAGGTCTTCCCCATGCGCAACGAGTACTTCACCTTCAACTGCACAGGCATTCACGACTGGATGTGCTACTGCACGCCGCTCGGTTGCCCGAGCTATCCCTGGCTCAAGTTCGAGACCATCGATCCTCCGCCGGGCTCCTTCGTCGACGGCGAGTTCAACCTCGGCTTCGCTGTGAGCAGCTGCTACTGCGACAACTACGAGTGCGCGTACGCCCCCACCTCGCGCAGCTTCACGGGCGTCGTGGAGATCAACGGCGAGGTCGTGGACAGCTTCGCGGGCAGCGGTCATGACGAGATCCTCGTGCCGCTGTCGACGGCCGACTGGCCGCCGGAAAGCAACCTGGCGGTCACGCTCCGCGCGACGAACCAGCACGGGGAGTGGAGCATCGACTTCGAGTACGCAACGGACGCCGGCATCCCGGTCTCGCCCGAGTCCTGGTCGCGCGTGAAGGCGCGCTACTGAGCGATGCCCGGCGGCAGCGGAGCCGCCGGCTACCGCTGGCCCTTGAAGAAGAGCCGCAGGCTGAGCGCCAGGCTGGCGAGCTTGGTGAGGGCCGTGTCGCCGCGACTGGTGAGCACGATCGGCACCTCGCAACCGACGATCACGCCCGCCGTGTTGAGCCCGCTCGCGACCGTGAGCGACTTGTAGGCGATGTTGCCGGCGTCGATGCCGGGCATGATGAGGATGTCCGCGTTGCCGCGGATCTCACCGTGATAGCCCTTCTCCTCGGCGATGGCGGCGTCCACGGCGACGTCGAAGCTGAGCGGCCCCTCGACCAGGCAATCCTTGCGTCCCGCGTAGTCGGCGGCGATCGCGGCTGCCTCGACGCTGCTCTCGATGCGCGGGTTCACCTGCTCGATGGCGCTGATCACCGCCACGCGCGGGCGGGGCAGGTTCAGGCTGCGCGCCACGACAAGGGCATTCTCGAGGATCCGTCGCTTCTTCTCGAGGTCGGGATCCACGTTCACGCCGGCGTCGCTGAGCAGCAGCAGCTTGGCCTGCTCGGCGCGCTGGAAGACGGCGACGTGGCTGAACAGCGCGCCCTCGGCGAGGCGGCCCTTCGCCTTCAGCCAGCGAAACACGGGCGCGAGCAGCTCTTCGGGGGTCACCGAGCCCTTCATCAAGGCCTGGCAGCGACCGGCTGCGTAGAGCTCGAGGCAGGTCGCCACTGGATCCGCGCTCTCCACGAGCTCGAAGTCGCTGCGCGCAAGGTCGAGGCCCACCTGCGCGGCCAGCTTGCGCGTGGCCGCGAGATCCCCCACCAGCAGGAAGCGCGCGATCTTGTACTCGCCCTCCTCGGTGGCGCGGCGCGCGGCCTCGAGGGCGTCGTCGTTGTCCGCGCCGGCGATGGCAATCGTCGGCACGAAGAAACGCTCCACCTGCTCGCGCGTCGCCTGGATCAGCTCGTCGAGGCTGCGGATGGGGCTGCCCTGCCGCCGGCGCAGCACCGGCCGCTTGAAGACGGGCTGCTCGATGAGCCGGTTCTCGCGGCCGCGGTAGGCGGCCAGCATGTCCCGCTCTTCCTCGTAGTGGCGCAGGCAGCTCGGATCCATGAGGGCGCGGGCCATGCCCGCGGCCAGCGACTCCTGCTCGGCTGATCCAGGCAGCCGCACAACAGGTAGCAGCCCGCCCACGCGCTCCTCGATGCGCTCGGCCAGCTCCACGCTGCGCGTGAGCCCACCGGTGATGACGACGTAGTCGGGCCGCCCCCACCCCGCGGCCAGCGAGAGGATGCCCTCGCTGATGCGCTGTGCGAAGAAGCGCAGCAGCAGGTTGATCTTGTCGGCCTGCTCACGCGTCGCGCCGCGCTCGCGAAAGTCGAGCAGGGTCTTGAAGTCGTTGGTGCCCGCCAGCGAGAGCAGGCCGC
>VGXI01000166.1 GCA_016873475.1 bacterium
TGTTCCGACCTGATCCAGTGGATTGCCGAGATCTCGACAGCACTGCTCAGGATAGCGAATTCCCCAGCTTGCAGCACACGTTTGCGCGAGAATCTGCTTGAGGAGGCGCGCTGGCTGATATCGGTCCTATCGTGGGTGCCGGACGATGTGGAATCCGTCACGTTCGTCGAACGCTTCCTGATGACGGAAACTCTCTTTGAGGTCGCGATCGATGCGCATCGACTCGGGTGTTCCGAGCATTCAGGCAAGGTGTGTGACCTGCTGTTGGCTTGGGCTTTCAAAGGCGGGCGATACGAAACGGGATGGGCAGTCCTCGAGAGGTCGATTTACGGGCTTGCTACACTCGTGCTCCTCGCCAACGATGCGGCGGGTGCGACCAAGCTCAGAGAACAAGTTGCGGCCAGGGTGGCAGCAGGAGAGCTCGCGGCAGGGGAGGTGCGGGACCGAGTTGCTCTGGAAATCCGTACGCGCGCAGCCTCTCTAGATCAGCATGGGCATCGGTTGTCGGCAATCGAGCGCGAGATGGCTAGGGTCAATCCGAATGAGCTGAGGGGCCTCCTTGTTAGTATCGCGAACCTGATCTCGCCCAACACGGAGGGAGAGATCCTAGTCAGTCACGTCTTCTGATCAGCATCCGTCAGCTGCCGCTAGGTGCTCCCGCTCCGCCTTGACCGCGCGCGGCGGGCGGCATAGACTGGCCGCACTACCCCCTCGATCCCACGGCTAACGACACGCTGCGAGGAGCGCCATGCCCTTCGAGACTCTCTCCCTGCGCCACGAGGGCGCCCTGAGCTGGCTCACCGTCGAGCGCCCCAAGGCCCTGAATGCCCTGAACGCCGCGCTGCTGGCCGAGCTCGACACGGCCCTCGACGAGATCCACGCGCGGGCGCTCGCGGGCACGACGCGCGTGCTGGCCGTCACCGGCGCGGGCGAGAAGGCCTTCGTGGCCGGCGCGGACATCAGCGAGATCGCCCCCTTGCGGGGGCTCGCGGGCCAGGCCTTCGCCCGCCGCGGCCAGGCCCTGCTCGACCGCGTGGAGAACCTGCCGATTCCCGTGATCGCCGCGATCAACGGCTACGCCCTGGGCGGCGGCTGCGAGCTCGCGCTGGCCTGCCACCTGCGCGTGGCGGCCGACACGGCGGCGCTGGGGCTGCCCGAGGTCACGCTCGGCGTGATCCCGGGCTACGGCGGCACGCAGCGCCTGGCTCGGCAGCTCGGCATGGGGCGGGCCCTGGACCTCATTCTCACCGGGCGCATGGTGAAGGCGCCTGAGGCGCTCGAGCTGGGCCTGGTGAACCGCGTGGTGCCGGCGGCCGAGCTAACCGCCGCGGTGGAGGCTCTCGCTGCGAAGCTGATGGCCGTGGGGCCCCTCGCCCAGCGGGCCGCCCTGGAGGCCGTACGCGGGGGGCTGCAGAGCGGCCAGGCGGAGGGCCTGCGCCTGGAGGCCCAGCTCTTCGCGCTCCTCTGCGGCACCGCGGACATGGTCGAGGGCACCGCCGCCTTTCTCGAGAACCGCCAGGCGGAGTTCAAGGGCAAGTAGCGTCCCGAAAAGGGCTTGGCGCTCCGCTTCCGGCTTGACCAGAGGCGCTCCGGCCCCTTTACTATGGGCTCCGCGGCGGGCCCGGCAGCGCCGGCTGCCGCGGCGCTGCCACCCTGCGAGAGTGGCGGAACTGGCAGACGCGCGGGATTTAGGTTCCCGTGAGGCAACTCGTGGGGGTTCGAGTCCCCCCTCTCGCACCTGCGCTCGCCCGGCCGAAACCCGTCCCCGCCCCGGCTGCCGCCGGCGGCCTTCCGAAGGAGCCCCATGAGCAGCCAGCAGGCCGCCCCGAGCCCGGGTCCCGCCCCGTCCGATCCAGCGCCAGCGGCGGAGGGGCACACGCACGCGCCCCTCGTGGCCATCAGCGAGGTCTCGGTCGAGGAGCCCAAGTCCTGGCAGCGCGTGGTCACCGTGAGGCTGCCGCTCGGCGAATGGGAGGCGGCGCGGGCACACGTCTTCACGAGCGTGCGGCGCAAGGCCCAGGTGCCAGGCTTCCGCAAGGGCAAGGTGCCGGTGCCGATGGTGGAGAGCCTCTATGCGCGCGAGATCGCGCTGGATGCCCTCGACTGGCTGCTGCCGCGCGCCTGGCACCAGGCACTGCACGAGGTCGCACTCGACACGGTCAACGATCCCGACTACAGCGACATCGACTTCGGCGACGAGAGCGGGCAGTTCAGCTTCAAGGCGACGGTGGAGGTGCGGCCGCAGGTGAGAATCGAGGGGTACCGCGGCCAGGCCGTGACGGCCCCCGAGGAGCCGATGCCGGCCGACGGCGTCGAGCGCACCCTGGCCCAGCTCCGGGAGGCGCGGGCCAGCTTCACCGAGGTCGAGCGGCCCGCCGCCGACGGCGATCGCGTGACCGTCGACTTCCGCCAGTTGGACGCGGGCGGGCTGCCCGTCCTCGACACCGCGGTCAAGGGGCATCGCTTCGAGCTGGGCAGCCCCTTCGTGCTCGAGGCCTTCTCGGAGGGCCTGCGTGGCCTGGCGCCCGGCGAGGAGCGCCGCTTCCCGGTCAGCTATCCGGCCGACTACGACCAGGAATCCCTGGCCGGACAGACCCGGATCTTCCAGGTGACCCTGGCCAAGGTGGAGGTCAAGGGGCTGCCCGCCCTCGATGACAGCTTCGCAAGTGAAGTTGGCAAGTTCCAGTCAATACAAGAGTTGAGGGACCGGATCCAGGCCAACATCGAGGCCGAGATCCGGGACCGCAACCGCCAGCGCCTCGAGGCGGCCCTGGTCCATGGCTTGCTCGCGAAGAACCCGTTCGAGCTGCCGCCCTCGATGGTGGCGAGCTACGTCTTGCACCTCCTGGCCGACGAGGAGCGGCGCCGCGGGGCGTCGCTCGGCGAGGACGAGCGCCGGCAGGCGATCGAGAGCCTGGCCCCCGGCGCCGAGCTGGCGATCAAGCGCTGGTTCCTCCTCGACGCCGTGGCGAAACAGGAGGGGCTGGCGGTGAGCGACGAAGACTACGAGGCGCACCTGGGCGCCCTGGCCGCGGCCGAGGGGCGGCCCGGTGAGGAGATCCGGCAGAGCGTCGCCCGGGCGGGCGCTGCCGGCCGGATCCGCGAGGACCTGCTGCACCGGAAGGTCTACGCCTTCCTGGAGACAGAGGCCAAGGTTCAGCGGGCGCCGATCTCGGTACCGGCCGCGGAGGCCTAGGGGCGCCGCGAGGCCGGCCCGCGGCGATGACGAGCGACAGAAAGGACGGATCCATGGCCTACATCCCGGTTCCGATGGTGATCGAGCAGTCCGGGCGCGGCGAGCGCGCCTACGACATCTACAGCCGCCTCCTCAAGGACCGCATCATCTTCATCGGCTCGCCGATCGACGATCACCTGGCGAACCTCGTCATCGCCCAGCTGCTCTTCCTCGACGCCGAGGACCCGGAGCGGGACATCAACATGTACATCAACTCACCGGGCGGCAGCGTCTCGGCGGGGATGGCCATCTACGACACCATGCAGTACATCAAGGCCGACGCGGCGACGATCTGCATGGGCCTGGCCGCCTCGATGGGCGCCTTCCTGCTCGCGGCCGGCGCCACGGGCAAGCGCAGCGCGCTGCCGCACAGCCGGATCATGATCCACCAGCCCAGCGGCGGCACCCAGGGGCAGGCCAGCAACATCGAGATCTACACGCGGGAGATCTTGAAAACACGGGACGAAATCAACGTCCTCTTCGCCCGCCACACCGGCCAGCCCGTCGAGCGCATCGCCCACGACAGCGACCGCGACTACTTCATGTCCGCCATGGAGGCCAAGGAATACGGCATCGTGGACCGGGTGATCGAGAAGCAGACCGGCAGCGCCCGTTCCAAGGACTAAGCTTCGGCTTGGCGCGGCAGCGCCGATCGACTATCTTTAGGCGTCCGGCGGCCGGCGAGCGGCCGCCGGGTTTGGCGTCTCCACACCGGGAAGCGCGGCGATGATCAAGTGCTCTTTCTGCGGCAGAGGTCAGGACGAGGTGGCCAAGCTGGTCAGCGGCCCCAACGTCTACATCTGCAACGAGTGCATCAAGCTGTGCAACGACATCCTGGAAGAGGAGATGGTGCGCCCCGCCCTCTTCGAGGACGGGGAGTTCCCCAAGCCGACGGAGATCCGCGAGCAGCTCGACGCCTACGTGATCGGCCAGGAGCGCGCGAAGGTGACGCTCTCGGTGGCCGTCTACAACCACTACAAGCGGATTCACCACCTGCGGGAAGCCGAGGAGGTCGCGCTCGGGGGCAAGACCCTGCTCGCGCAGACGCTCGCCCACTTGCTCAAGGTGCCCTTCGCCATCGTCGACGCGACGACGCTCACCGAGGCCGGCTACGTCGGCGAGGACGTCGAGAACATCCTCGTCCGCTTGCTGCAGGCGGCCGACTACAACGTGAGCAACGCCGAGCGCGGCATCGTCTACATCGACGAGATCGACAAGATCGCCCGCAAGAGCGACAACCCTTCGATCACGCGCGACGTCTCGGGCGAGGGCGTGCAGCAGGCCCTGCTCAAGATCCTCGAGGGGACGGTCGCCAACGTGCCGCCGCAGGGCGGCCGCAAGCACCCGCAGCAGAAGTACATCGAGGTCAACACCAAGAACATCCTCTTCATCTGCGGCGGCGCTTTCGACGGCCTGCACCAGGTGATCGCCAGCCGCGTCGGCAACAAGGCGCTGGGCTTCGGCGCCGAGGTCCGCAGCAAGCAGGAGCGCGAGCAGGAGGACCTCCTGCTCAAGGTGCAGCCGCAGGATCTCCTGCGCTTCGGGCTGATCCCGGAGCTGGTGGGCCGCCTGCCCGTGGTGGCGCCCCTGCACGCCCTCGACGAGGCGGCGCTGATCGACATCCTCGTCAAGCCGAGGAACGCCCTCGTCAAGCAGTACCGCAAGCTCTTCGAGATGGAGGACATCCAGCTCGAGTTCGATCCCGGTGCGATCCGCGCCGTCGCCCGCCTGGCCCTCAAGCGCGCCACCGGCGCTCGCGGCCTGCGCTCGATCATGGAGGAGACCATGCTGGACCTCATGTACGAGCTGCCGAGCCGACCCGGCGTCCAGCGCGTCGTCATCTCCGAGGACTGCGTCACGGAGCGCAAGCCGCCGAAGATCTTCTTCGACGACGAACGCCAGATCCGGGAGGCCTAGCCGCCCCGCGGCAGGCGCGCGCCGGGGTGCTCCGCGGGGCGCTCCGGCCTTCCCGTGAAGAGAGGCCCCATGTCCACGCCCGGATTCGAGATCAAGTACCAGGACCGCGTCCTGACGATCGGCGAGGTGCTGCCGCTCCTGCCGCTGCGGGACGTCGTCGTCTTTCCGACGATGATCCACCCGCTGCTGGTCGGCCGGCCGGCGAGCATTGCGGCGGTCGAGGCGGCGATGCTCGCGGACCGCCTGATCGTCGTCGCCACCCAGAAGGATAAGGAGACCGACGAGCCCGCGCCGGCGGACATCCACCGCACGGGCACCGTGGCGCATATCACGCAGCTCCTGCGCCTGCCCGACGGCACGATGAAGATCCTCGTCGAGGGGCTGGCGCGGGCGCGCGTGCGCCACTACGTCCAGGAGGAGGGCTTCTTCAAGGTCCAGGTGGCGCCGCGGCGGGAGACCGCGCCGGCCGACGCCGAGCTGGACGCCCTGGTCCGCATGACGCGCGAGTTCTT
Organism: bacterium; assembly: GCA_016873475.1. NCBI lineage: Bacteria > bacterium. The sequence continues at coordinate 5,665 of VGXI01000166.1, forward strand.
CACCGAGTACGTGCGGCACCACAAGCGCATCGCCGAGGCCGTGCAGGAGAGCATCGCCGGCATCGAGGATCCCGTGCTGCTCGCCGACACGGTGGCGACGCACATCCCCGACAAGCTCGAGCTGAAGCAGACCCTGCTCGAAGAGGAGGACGTCGCCGCGCGGCTGCGCATCCTCGTGCGCGTGCTCAGCGAGGAAGTGGAGATCCTCAAGCTCGAGCGCAAGATCGAGAGCGAGGTGAAGAGCCAGGTCCAGCGCAATCAGCGCGAGTTCTACCTGAACGAGCAGTTGAAGGCGATTCGCCGTGAGTTGGGCCAGGGCGACGACGAGAGCCGCGAGCTGGACGAGCTGGCGGCGGCGATCGAGGAAGCGGGCATGCCCGAGGACGTCGAGGAAGTGGCCATGCGCGAGCTGGACCGCCTGGCCAAGATGCCCGCGATGAGCCCCGAGGCAAGCGTGATCCGCACCTACATCGAGACGCTCGCGGCGCTGCCCTGGAAGCGGCGCACGCGCGACCGCCTCGACATCACGCGCGTGCGGCGCAAGCTGGACGAGGACCACTACGGGCTCGAAAAGGTGAAGGAGCGCATCGTCGAGTTCATGTCGGTGATGAAGCTCACCAAGCGCAAGAAGACCCCCAGCCCGATCCTCTGCTTCGTCGGCCCGCCCGGCGTGGGCAAGACCAGTCTCGGCCGCTCGATCGCCGACGCGATTGGGCGCAAGTTCCACCGCCTCAGCCTGGGCGGCGTCCGCGACGAGGCCGAGATCCGCGGCCACCGGCGCACCTACATCGGCTCGATGCCGGGGCGCATCGTCCAGGGCCTCAAGAAGGTCGGCACGCGCAATCCGGTCATCCTGCTCGACGAGGTGGACAAGCTGGGCATGGATTTCCGCGGCGACCCAGCGGCGGCGCTGCTCGAAGTGCTCGACCCCGAGCAGAACCACAGCTTCAGCGACCACTACCTCGAGGTGGCCTTCGACCTCTCCGAGGTGCTCTTCATCACGACCGCGAACACGCTGCACAGCATCCCGGACGCCCTGCGCGACCGCCTGGAGATCATCCGCCTGCCGGGCTACCTGCAGCACGAGAAGCAGGGCATCGCGCGCGGTTTCCTGCTGCCCAAGCAGCTGCGCGAGCACGGCCTCAAGGAAGGACAGCTCGCGATCCCCGACGCCACGCTCGAGCGCATCATCGCGGAGTACACGCGCGAGTCCGGCGTGCGCAGCCTCGAGCGCGAGTTGGCCACGCTCTGCCGAAAGACCGCTGTGCTCATCGTCGAGAAGGGCAGGAAGCGCCTCAAGGTGGAGCCCGGCGATCTGGAGACCTACCTCGGGCCGCCGCGCTGGCAGCCCAAGGCCCTGGACCAGGCCAACGAGGTGGGCATCGCCACCGGCCTCGCCTGGACGCAGGTGGGCGGCGAGACGCTCAGCATCGAAGTGCAGCTCGTGCCCGGCAAGGGCGAGTTCATCCTCACCGGCCAGCTCGGCGACGTGATGAAGGAGAGCGCGAAGGCCGCGCAGACGATCGTGCGCAGCCGCGCCGAGAGCTGGGGCATCGCCAAGGACTTCTTCACGGGCACCGACGTGCACATCCACGTGCCCGAGGGCGCGACGCCCAAGGACGGCCCGAGCGCCGGCGTTGCCCTCACCACCGCGCTCGTGAGCGCGATCACGGGCATCGCCGTGCACAAGGACGTGGCGATGACGGGCGAGATCACGCTGCGCGGCAGCCCC
>VGXI01000167.1 GCA_016873475.1 bacterium
CGGAGCGCTGGGGAGCACCTGAACTCCCCTTCCGCCTCCGGCATCTGCGCGTGATCCCCCACACTCCCCCGGAGCCCGCCGCTTCCCCGCTGCGGGCAGGCGACCGCCTGGCGGCCGTCAACGGCCGGATCCTCGAGCGCGACGCCCAGGCCATCGCCCTGCTCGCGGCCGAGGCGCGCCGGGGACCCGTCCAGGTCGAGGTTTTTCGGGGAGCGGAGCGGCGGCTGGAAACCCTTCGCCTCGGGCCCCCGGAGAGCGGACGCCGCTTCGCGCTGGTCCTCGCCACGCTCGCCGCCGTCTCGACGTTCTGGATCGGCTACTGGGTCCAGGCGAGGCGGCGGGATCCGCTGGCGAAACTCTTCTTCCTGCTGACCCTGCTCATCGGCTCCCTCTTCGCCCGCGATCCCCGGCTCTCGCCCGGACCGTGGGCGGTGCTCCTCGAGTGGAAGAGCGATCTCTTCGGGCTCCTGCTGCCCCCGGTCTGGCTGCACTTCATCCTGAGCTTCCCGGAGCGACGTGCGCGGCCCCTCGCCCTCCGTCTGCTGATCTACCTCCCTCCCGCCGCGCTCGCCCTCCTGACGGGCCTCGCCCTCATCGCCGGGCTCTCGCCGCGCGCCGAGGCCTCGCCCGTTCGGCTCCTGCAGGATGTGAGCGCACTGGTCAGCGGCGGATTCCTCCTGCTCGGGCTCGCCGTGCTCATCGTCAAGGCCTTCCGCCGCAAGCACCGGCGCGAGCGCCGGCGCATCCAGCTCGTGCTCATCGCGGCTCTCCTCGGCCTGCTCCCGCTCGTCGCGTTCCAGCTGCTGCACCAGGCGCTGCCCGGGCGCCGCCTGGGACTCGCCGACTGGACCCCGCTCTTTCTCACCCTCCTGCCGCTGAGCTTCGGCCTGGGCCTCCTGGGCTCCGATCTGCCGGCGCTCTACCGGCGTGCCGCCCGGCTGCGCCGCCTGCTCCTCACGGGGAGCCTGCTCGGCCTGCTCTTCCTCCTCGCCCGCCTCGGGCTGCATCTCCTGCGGCCCGGCGCCGACGCCGCTGTCGAGGACCTCGCCCTGGACGCGCTTGCGCTCGTGGTCGCCCTGCCCTTCGTCATGCCGCTGCGCCGCCGCCTGTTGCGCCGGGGCCAGGAACACGGGGAGCACTCCTTCCAGGACAGCCTGCGCTGGCTGGCGCCGCCTCGCTACTTCACGGCCCGGCGCGAACTGAGCCGCGCCTTGCTGCCGCGAATCGGCTGGGAAGCCGAATCGGCCTGGACGCTCTGGCTGGAACGCGAGGGCGGCGGCAGCTGGCGGGTGGAAGATCGCTGGGAGGGCGAGGGAGGTCCCCCCGCCTCGATCACCGTGCCGCCGGTCGGTGCGACGGTGTCCCTCCCTACCGGGCTGGAGGAGGCGCTCCTGGGCGCGCGCTGCTTCCTGGCCGCGGAGCAATGGGACCCCTACTGGGCGGGCAGCTTGCTAGGCCCGGCGGCCCTGCCTTTCTGCAAGGAGCGTGACTGGGCCCTGCTGCTCTGTTTGGGAGCCGATGGCGAGCGACCGGCGCTGCTCGTGCTCGGCCCGGCGCGCCGGAGCAGCCTCTACGACACGGGCGTCGTCGAGGGGCTGCAGCGCCTGGTCGCGCCGCTGGAACTGCACTTGCGCAATCTCTCGTTGGTGGCGCTGGCATCCCGGCAGGAGCGCCTGCGCAGCGAGATGGAACTCGCGCGCAACATCCAGCTCAGCCTGCTGCCCCGCCAAATGCCCAGCCTGCCCGGCCTGGAGATCGTGCACCGCATGCAGACGAGCAGCGAGGTCGGCGGCGACTACTATGACGTCTTCGAGCTCGACGCCGGGCGCCTGGGCTTCGCGCTCGGGGATGCCACGGGCCATGGCGTCCCGGCGGCCATGTTGATCTCCTCCGTGGCACTCGCCTTCCGGACCCAGGCGGCGGGCGGGGAGGCGCCGGCGCCCGTCCTCGCAGCGATGAGCCAGTCCCTGGGACGGCTGATCGCGGACCGCGCCCGGGGCCCGGGCGCCTTCGCCGGCTTCTTCTACGCCCAGCTCGAGCGGGAGCCCGCTCTCCTGCACTACTGCAATGCCGGCATGCCCGCCCCCTGGCTGCTGCGCCGCGGGGGGCGTCTGGAGCAGCTTCGCCGGGGAGGCCAGCTCCTCGGCGTCGGCGACGAGGTGCCCTACCTGCAGGGTCACCTGCGTCTCCGGCCAGGCGATCTCCTCTTCCTGCGCTCGGATGGGCTCGAGGAGCAGCAGAACAGCCATCAGGAACCCTTCGGCGAGGCCCGCCTGGCGGACTGGCTGCAAGAACGCAAGCAGGACGACCTGGAATCGCTCGCCGATGGCCTGCTGGCGGAACTCGGGCACTTCGGCGCCGGACAGCAGACCGACGATATCTCTTTCGTTTTTATGAGGATTGGCAGCTAGGGCCGGACTGTGACCGGCCCGGCATGCCCCTTGCAAGGCGCGATGCGGACATCTCGGCCGAGATCCTCGAGGAAAGGAGGAGAACCCATGGTGGTGTTCTTCTGCGGACTGCTGGATCTCTTCTGGTGGTTGCGAGACTAGGACGAATCCGTCGAGAGGACCTCATGCTCTGCCATGGTTAGGGCGCCCTTCCGCGAAGGGCGCCTCTTTATTTGGGGCCAGGCCGAGATGGTTGGATTCCGGCCGCAATAAGCCCGCCATTACGGATGGATTGCGAATAGACGGCCTATGGTGGAAGAATTGCCTGGAGAGCGTTGACACGGCGGGCGGGCGCTGCTAACCTGCGCTTCGCGAGTGGGCTCCACTGGGAGTACGTGACCCCGTATCCTCATGCATCTCAGCGAAGCGATTGCCGCACGAGCCTCTGAAGGGTGGGTTGTCAAACGTACTCAGCGGTGAGCCCCTCGTTTTTTTTCGGGCGCCCTCCCACGCTTCGCTGACTCACGCTCAGGTACCCCCGGCAGGACTCGAACCTGCCCACGCGGTTTAGGAAACCGCTGCTCTATCCGCCTGAGCTACGGGGGCCGATTTCGCCAATCTTCGCCGCTTCGTCGCTGCGCAGGAGCAGGCGCAGCTTGCGCAACGCTTTCATCTCGATCTGGCGGGCGCGCTCGCGGGTGACGCCGAATGCGCGCCCCGTCTGCTCGAGCGTCTGGAACTCCCCGGCCGACTCGAAGCCGTAGCGGATGCGCAGCACGGCGCGCTCCCGCGCCGAGAGCTTGTCCATCAGCCGGTGCACCTGCTCGTGCTCGAGCTGCAGGCTGACGAGATCCTCGGGCGTCTGTCCGACGCGGTTCTCCTCCGGCGCGTAGAGTTCCTTCATCGCGCCCTGGCTCATCATGAGGTCGAGGGACAGGATGCCCAGCACCAAGTTGCGCACGAGATGCGCCTTGCGCTCGGTGCAGTGCAGCCGCCGGGCCAGCTCGGCGTCGGAGAGCGTCCCCAGGTCGCTCGCGCGGGCCATCAGGCGCGTGTAACGATTCACGAGCTGGTAGACGTGGAACGGGATGCGGATCGTCCGCCCCTGGTTCGCCACTGCCCGCGCCATCGCCTGCTTGATCCAGTAGGAGGCGTAGGTCGAGAAGCGGAAGCCCCGCTCCGGGTTGAACTTCTCGACAGCCCGGATCAGGCCCAGATTCCCCTCCTCGACGATGTCCATCAGCCCGACGCCGCGCCCCGTGTAGGCGCGCGCGATGCTGAGCACGAGGCGGAGGTTGCTGACGATCAGTTCCCGCCGCGCGGCGGTGTCCCCCGCGCGAACGCGCCGCGCCAGGGCGCGTTCGTTCTCCGGACCGAGCACAGGGATTCTCGATATCTCCCGGACGTAAGCGGATTCGAAATCGCCCGCCATGGCGTTCTCCGGGGAGCTGAGCAAGAAAGGGTCGGGGTGAGAGGATTTGAACCTCCGACCTCCTCGTCCCGAACGAGGCGCGCTAACCGGGCTGCGCTACACCCCGACACGGCGCAAACATAGGCAATGCGCGAGGGCCTGTAAAGGCCCAATCCCCGTCCCGGCAAGGGTCTAGGCCGTCCCCACGGTGCGGCCGAGCATCGGCACGAAGGAACAGGCGCCCAGATCCTCCCGGAATGCGCGCTCCCCGCGCAGGCGAAAGCGCAGCAGGCGTTGATCGGCCTCGCCGCCGAGGGGCGTCACGAGCAGGCCGCCATCTCCCAGTTGGCCGAAGAGGGCGCGCGGCAGCTCCCGCGGCGCTGCGGTGATGATGACCCGCGCGAAGGGCGCCGCCTCTGGCCAGCCGCGATACCCGTCCGCGTGCCGGGCGTGGATGCGACCCGCCACGCCGAGCCGCTCCCAGAGCGGCTCGGCTCGGGCGAGCAGCCCGGCGATGCGCTCGACGGTCCAGACTTCCAGACCGAGCGCCGCCAGGAGGGCCGCCTGGTAGCCCGAACCCGTCCCGACTTCGAGTGCGCGCAGGCCCGCTTCGGGCAGCAGGGCCTCCGTCATTCGGGCGACGACCTCGGGGTGGGACAGCGTCTGCCCGTAGCCGATGGGCAGCGCGTCGCGGCCATAGGCGCGCCCTGCGAGCGCGGCGTCGACGAAGAGGTGACGCGGCAGCTCCGCCATCGCGGCGAGGACCTCCTCACCCGCGAGGGCCTGCGCCCGTAGGCGCGCCACCATGCGCTCCCGCGCGACGGCGTACTCGTCCCCTTCGCGCCCGCCGCTCATGCGCCCGGCCAGCGCTCGGCCCAGGCCGCGAGCCGCCCGCGCATCGCGTGATCGGTGAGGTCCAGGGCCAGCGGGGTCACCGAGATCTCGTGGCGCTTGTGGACGGCGTGGAAATCGGAGTCCTCGCCCTCGCGCCAGGTGGGCGCCTCGCCGCCGATCCAGAAGTACTCGCGCCCGCGGGGGTCCTCCTTGCGCAGGATGACGTCGCCGTAGAAGCGGCTGCCCAGGCGCGTCACCGCAACGCCGCGGATCGCCTCCGGCGGCAGGTTGGGCACGTTGACATTGAGGAGAGTGCCGGGCAGGGTCAGCCGCTCCGGGTGCCGCTGGACGAGCTCGCAGAGGAAACGAGTGGCCCCCGCGAAGATCTGCCCCCGGAAGGCCGCCACCGAGACGGCCAGCGCCGGCACGCCGAGGATGGCGGCCTCGATCGCGGCCGCCACGGTGCCGGAGTAGTGCACGTCCTCCCCCATGTTCGGGCCGTGGTTGATCCCCGAGATCACGAGGTCGGGGGGCGCCGCCTGCATGAGGTCGTTGATCGCCATCAGCACGCTGTCGGCGGGCGTGCCCTCGACGGCATAGACGCGCTCCTCGAGCTCGTGTCGCCGCAGGATGGTGTGCAAGGTGAGGCTGTGGCTGCTCGCGCTCTGCTGCGAGGCGGGCGCGACCACCCACAGCTCGCAGAGCGGGGCCAGCGCCTCGCGTAAGGCCCTGAGGCCGCGGGCGTGGACGCCGTCGTCGTTGCTGAGCAGGATGCGCATGGCCCTCCGTGCCGGCGACCGCCGGCCGGCGGCAGTCTAGCGCAGCGTCGCCGCGAGGGCAGCTTCTTTTCGCGGCCTACCTGAGCAGGACGAGACGGCGGCTCGCGCCGCCCGCGGGCGTGGCGAGGCGGGCCAGGTAGACGCCCGCCGGCAGCGCGCGACCCTTGGCGTCGCGGCCGTCCCAGTGCAGGACCCGCGCGCCGGCTGCCTGCACGCCGCTCAGCAGCTCGCGCAGGCAGCGACCCTGCGCGTCGTGGATGCTCAGCCGCAAGGCCGCGGCCGCCGGCAGCGCGAAGCGCAGCGCCACTTGCGGATTGAAGGGGTTCGGGTAAGCCGCCAGTGCCAGCGCCGGCCCCGGCGCTTCGCCCGGCAACCCGGTCGCCGGAGCCGCGATCTCCTCGATGAACCAGGCCTTGTTCTCGGGCGTGACGAGCACGTGCTCCTGGTTCGCGGCCGGGTAGTAGACCGCGGCGAAGGGCGTGAGCGCGAGCAGATCCTCGGCGCCCGCGATGTCGAAGAAGGGATCCCCCGTCTCGAGCGCGAGCGCGCTGATCGTCGGGATGAAGCAGTGAGCCGGGTGCAGGGCGAGGATGTCGCCGTAGGGCGCCTGGGTGGCGTCCATCTCGGCGAGGGAGGCCCGCCAGCCGCCGGGTGCGTTGTCCCAGGGCTGGGTCCCGCTCACCGTGACGCTCAGCGCATCGTCGTCCAGTGGCCAGATGCGGTCGATCTCGCCGTCGAAGATGAGCTGGCTGCCGCCGGCCGGCACTGCCCAGACGTTGCCGACGATGTCGACGAACCAGCTGTTGTACTCGTAGTCGATCAGCTGGGCGCCGGGCGGGTAGCCCTGGTCCGCGCGCGCGCCGCTGCCGTTCGCGATGGCCACCAGGCGCGGCCCGCCCGGGTAGTCGCCGAGCGCGGCGAGCTCGCTCGTGAGCAGGCCGCGCAGGGGATCGGGCTGGCCCGTGCCGCCGGGCGGACTCGTGTGGTGGTAGAGGAGCATCTGCCGGGCGGCCGGCGTGTCGAGCCGGCTCAGCAGGTGGCCCGCCTCCTCGGACTCGATCCGGAAGAAGTCCAGCCAGTACTGCACCCCGAGCGGGATGTTCGCGCCCCGCTGCGGCGAGTCGAAGCTGATGAAGCTGCGCACGCGGTGCGGCTGGCCGGCCAGCTCCATCGCCGCGAGGGCGTAGCGCGAGACGAGCCCCCCCATGCTGGCGCCGATCAGCGCGATGTCCTGCTCGGGATCGGCGAGCGCCGCCTGCACGGCCTCGAGCAGGGTGACGAGCAGGTAGGCGTTGCGCTGGATGTAGTCCGTGGACTCGGTGAAGTCGAGCACGACGGCGTCGTAGCCCGCTGCGCGCAGGTCCTCGAGCAGGTTCTCCCGGTTGAGCAGATCGTAGAGCTCGTCCCAGCCCATGATGTTGTCGAGGTCGAAGCCCTCCACTACAACGACAGGGTTCTGTAGGCTCGCATGCCCAGGCGCCCTGTAGACGTAGGCCTGGCCGCTGGCCACGCCGCCCGCGTAGGGCGTCTCGGCCGTGAGCGGCCAGAGCTCGTCGTAGGGCGGCGCCTGGAGATCGCGCACGTCCAGCGTGAAGCGCGCGTAGGCCGTCGCGCCGTCGCTGCGCGCGAGGCGCAGCGTGAGGGTCTTGGTCCCCGTGCTTGCGTAGGCCACCGGCAGGGGCTCGCCGGGGACGAGCGGGCGAAAGTCGAGGCCGTCGCCGGCATCGAGGGCGAGGGCGGCGAGCGGTCCGACCTCGGTGCGCAGGATCAGCTCGGGCGGCAGGACGAGGCCGAGCGCCGCGCCGCGGTGGGTCCAGTCGCGCAGCGCTGCAGCGGCGACCAGCGGCTCGCGCAGGGTGGGGTCGCCGAGGCCCGTCTCGACGAGCTCGCCTCCTTCCCAGCGCAGGAGGCCCTCGGCGAGCGCGTCCTCG
>VGXI01000168.1 GCA_016873475.1 bacterium
CCCCGCCCTCGAAGCCCATGAAGCGGCACATGTCCAGGGTGCAGAGCGCCGAGGGCTTCCACCACATGCCGCCCACGTAGCGGCCGAAGTCGGCGAAGCTGCGCTTGCGGTCGTCCACGGCCGTGGTCTCGATGAGCAGCGTGGCGCCGGGCTTAAGCAAGCCGCGCAGCAGGTAGAGGCCGACCAGCATGTCGCTCAGGTGATAGAGCACGCCGCTGAGCAGGATGAGGTCCAGGCTCGCCGGCGCCACCTGCTCGTGCACATGGTAGAGCGAACTCTGCAGGGTCCTGACGCGCGGCTGCCCGAAAGTCTCGCAGAGAAACCGACATTGCGCGAGGTGGCCGGGCAGCTCGTCGACGGCCAGCACCTCGGCGCCGCGCGCGGCCATCAGCAGACTGTGCCCGCCGGTGAAGCAGCCGATATCGGCCACCTTGAGCCCGGTGAGATCGCGCGGGGGCCAGCCCCAGGCGTCGTAGAGCCCGGCGATCTCCAGGTACTGGACGCCGAGGAAGCCCTCCTTGCGGAAGGGCCCGAAGTCGATCGTCTGGCCCCAGCCGTACTGCGCGCCGCGCTCGAGCTCGGCGATGCGTGCCTCGAGCCGTTCGCGCTCGGCGGCGGGCAGCTCCGCGGGCAGCGCGAGCGGCCAGGACACCAGCGCGCGCGGGTAGCTGCTCTTGAAGAAGTGGCGGCGGATCTCCCAGGCGAACTCGGACAGGGTCATCGGAGCTCCGATCGCGGCGCCGCGCCCTAGTCGTCCCAGTGCAGGGGCATCAGGCGCAGGTACTCGGTGGTGTTCTCCTTGCGCTCGAAGTCCTTCCACACGCGCTCGACCTGGGCTTGGGTGAGGCCCATCGCCTCAGCGGCCTCGCCGGCGCCCGTGTCGGGATCCTTCCAGGCGTAGTGGAGCAGGTCCATCGTCAGGAAGGGCAGGCTGTAGTAGAAGTCCTCCTGCGTGGTCTCCATCGAGTAGGTGTCCGTGGTCGGCGTGCGGCGGAGGATCTCCTCGGGCACCTGGAGCGCCCGCGCGAGCGCGTAGACCTGCGTCTTGTAGAGGTGCGCGATCGGCTTGAGGTCGGCGCCGCCGTCGCCCCACTTCACGAAGAAGCCCTGATCGTGCTCGTTCTTCTGGCCCGTGCCCACCACCGCGTAGTTCCGCTGCTCGGCGTGGTAGTAGACCATCAGCATGCGCACGCGCTGCTTCATGTTGCTGGCGGCGACGATCTGGAGGTACTCCTTGGGCGGGATGCGCTTGGTGTCGCGGCGGCCGTCGGGGTACTCGATGTTCATGCGGAAGATGTTGAGGCGATCCTGGTCCAGGATGTTCGCCGGCAGCACGATGTTGAACTTGCACGCCGGCGTGTAGTCGGGGAAGACGCGCCTGACCGCCTCGTCGCGGCGCGGGTAGCACTGGAGCCCCGTGAGCGCCGGCGTCAGGTTCTCGAGGATCAGCTCGAAGCCGTACTGCGCAGACAGCTGCTTGGCCAGCTCGTAGCTCACCGGGCTCGAGTCCTGCTCGGGCATCGCGATGCCGAGCACCCGCTCCGGACCCAGCGCCTTGCAGGCCAGCGCCACCACGGTGGAGCTGTCGATGCCGCCGCTCACGCCCAGGACGGCGCCCTGGCGACCGAGGCGGCGAACGATCTGCCGCTCCACTATCCGGGCAAGCTCGTCGGCAGTTCGCGGAGCATCGAGGGTGAGGATGTCCTTGTGGAAGCGGGCCATGGCGTCTCCTTGCGGGGGCCGGGGGGAAGGCGGGGCGGCGGCCCCGAGGTCTGGCTAGTAGAGTCTCAGCGCGAGAAATTGCAGGCGGCCGGGCGCGATGTCAACCTCGGCCTCGGCGCCGCCGCCCGTGCCCTGGACGCGGATGCGCTGAGGCCCGGCGGGCAGGGCGAGGCGGGCCACGGCCACGTGGGCGGGCAGGCTGCTCCAGGCGCGGGTGTCGGCCACCTCCGTCACGCTGCCGAGCAGGTTGGTCAGGAAGCCCGCGCCCTTGCCGTGCTCCTCCTCCATCTTCTTGGTGGACCAGTACTTTAGCAAGCCCCGGGCGACGGTGCGGATCACGACGGCCGCGTAGCGGTCCTCCAGGCACTGGTGGCTGAGAGCGCCCAGGTTGGCGGCTGGGGCAAGCGCGCCGCCGGCGGCGCCGGCCGACCAGCGCAGCTCCGGCGCCGGCGCGCCGGGCGCCACGGCCGGCAATGCGATGCTCAGCCAGTAGGCCAGCTCCTGCTCGCGGATGTCGCCGGCGCGCCAGCGACCGTAGGAATCGCCGGCAATGTGGAAGGCGCTCTCCGCGTTGTCGTCGCCTTCCGCCTGGGTGAAGATGGGAAAGTCGATGCGCTCGGAGACCTTGCCCGGCACGAGGCCCGTCTCCACGAGCAGCACCAGTTCGCCCTCGCCCGGCGCCGGCCGCGGCACCGCAAGATCCGGGTAAGCCTCGCGGTAGCGGGCCAGCTCCTCGTCGAAGCCCAGGCGCTCGCCGGCGCGGAACAGATCGTGGAGCAGGCAGTCCGGCGGGCCGGCGACACCGTAGACCGCGTGGGCCTGGTAGAGCCGCTCGGCTTCGCGGTAGTTGATCCAGGCGTCGTTCAGCTCGCCGTCCATCTCGTAGAGCAGTCCGGCGAAGTACTGGAGGAAGGGATCGTTGCGGTACTTGGCCTCGTCCGGGCCCGTGGCGGCCATGCGATCGATCGTCTGCGTCGCAGCGCGCCCCTCGACCGCCGCCGACTGCGGCGCTCCGGCCGCCAGGTAGGCGAGCGCCCGGTAGTAGTGGATCCAGGCGCCCTCGAACAGCTCGCCCCGGTACTCCTGCAGCGTGTCGTTGATGAGGAGCCGCGCCAGCTCGCGCGAGAGGCTGCGCGTGTACAGCTCGTCGACGAGCTGCTCGGCAGCGGCGAGGCTCACCTGAGCGCCCTCGAGATCCCCGCTCAGGTACTGGAGCAGGCCCCTCTCCATGAGGTAGGGCAGGCTGCGCTCGTCCGCGTCGTAGAGGCCGTTCAGGGTGGCGAGGGCCGCGGCCGGCTGGCCGGCCGCCACCTCCGTGCGCAGGCGCTGCACCTTGCCCGCATAGCCGCTGCAGGACAGGAGCGGCAAGGCGCAGACGAGGAGCAGGGCCGGACCGAACCGGGCCCGCGGGCGGCGTTGCAGGCGCAGGAGCTTCATGGCGCGCCGGCTAGCCCTTGAACTTGCCCTTCTGCTTGACCTTGTGGATCTTCTGGTTGCCGATCCAGACCTTCTGGTTGGTCTGGATGTTCACCAGCTCGAGGTCCGTGGAAAAGAAGAAGGCCTCGGTGCCGCCCGCCGCGTCGCCCTGCTCGTTGATCGTGCCGATCAGCATGTAGTCGGCGCCCAGCTCCAGACCCATCTGCTTGACCGTCTCCGGGTCCGCGTTGACGCGCTGGTCCATGCGCTCGCCGCGGATCTCGTCGCGCTCGTCCGCGCTGGCCACCACGTCCACCATGCCGCTGACCACGCAGGCCCGCTCGAGGTCCTTGAGGAAGATGTCGGTGGCGACGTGCTCGCTGGTCTTGTTGCGGATACTGCCCACGATGATGACAGGGTTCTTGCCCGCCGCCATCGCGTGCTTGTTGAGCCAGGGCGAGGCGAGGCAGTCGGCGATCATCGCCTCGGAGACGCGGCGACTGTCGCCGGCGTTCCAGCCGCCCGAGAGGTCGACGTCCGTGTCCGTGTCGATGCGGGTCACCTGCGTCTTGGCGCAGCCGCCCAGCAGGGCGCCCATCGCCACGAGGATCAGAATGAGCAGGATGGGAGTGCGCTTCATGCCTTCATGCCTCCAGTCGATGGCCGCCGCGCGGCCGCTTCAGTCGATGTGCCAGGGTTCCTCGTGGGCGCCCGCGCGCCGGTTCGCCCAGCGGGCCGCAACGAAGAGAAGATCGGACAAACGGTTGAGATAGACGACGATGCCCTCGGAAACGTTTAGTCCCCCGCTCGCGAGGGCCACGACCCGCCGCTCGGCCCGCCGGCAGACCGTGCGGGCGAGCTGGAGGGAGGCGCCCTGCGGCGCGCCCCCGGAGAGGATGAACTGCCTGAGCGGCGGCAGGTCCGCTTCCAAACGGTCGATCCAGGCCTCGAGCTGGGCCGGGCCCGCAGGGTCGAGTGGAGGCAGGGAGGCGGCCCCCGGCTCCGGCGAAGCAAGATGGGAGCCGATCGTGAAGAGCTCGCGCTGGATCGAGCGCAGAAGGGGCGACAGCTCGCCCTCGCGGTCGAGGGCGTCGGCCAGGCCGAGCGCAGCACCCAGCTCGTCGACGCTGCCGTAGGCCTCGATGCGCGGGTCGTCCTTGGCCGTGCGCCGGCCCCCGATCAGGCCGGTCTCTCCCTTGTCACCGCCGCGAGTGTAGATCTTCATGCCGCCCAGGATGCCGCCTGCCCCCACGGGGGACAAGGGATTTCCTGGCGCCCCGCAGCGACTTGCAGCATGCTGGCCGGGCGCGCCGCGGCGCGTGGAGGCGCCCGAGAATGAGCAGCTTCAGCATCGGCTCCGCCGGGCCCTTCCCGCTCGGCCGCTTCGACGGCCTCGCCGCCCTGCCCGGTCTCGCCCACGGCGTGAGCACCCGCGAAGGGCCCGACCTCCGCGCGGCCACCGACTCGCCCGATCACGCCCTCGCCGCCCGCCAGCTCGCCGCGGCCCTCGGCCTGACCGGCGCCGCCTGGCTCCGCCAGGTTCACGGCGCGCGGGTGACGCGGGCCCGGGTGGCGGGCTTCCTCGGCGAAGGCGACGCCCTGATCAGCGCCCAGCCCGGTCTCGCCCTCATCGTGCGCAGCGCCGACTGCCCGCTGGTCCTCGCGGCGGCGCTGGACGGCCGCGGCCGACCCACCGCCGTCGGCGTGGCCCACGCCTCCTGGCGCAGCACGGTGGCGGGCATCGCGCCGCGCATGCTGCTCGCCCTCGCCCTGCTCGCGGGCCATTCGCCCGGGCGCCTGCGGGTGGCCCTCGCCCCCTCGGCCGGCCCTTGCTGCTACGAGGTGGGCCCCGAGGTGCGGGAGGCGGCCGTCGCCGAGCACGGCAGGGCGGCCGGCGCCTGGTTTCCCGAGCGCGGCGGCCGCCTGATCTTCGACCTCTGGCGCGCCAACGCCGAGCAGCTCGCGCTCGCCGGCCTTCCCCCTGGGCGCCTGGAGCTGGCCGGGGTCTGCACGATCTGCGAGGACGCCCATTTCCACTCCTGGCGCCGGGACGGGGCTGCCGCCGGGCGTTTCGCGGCAGTCATCGGCCTGCGCGCCTGAAGGTCGGCCGGCATTCTCGCTTGCGGCATCCCCGATTTCCTCGGATAAGCATTGCGGTGCGGGCAGCGAGCGGGGCGGGGGTGCCTTTCACCCTTTCCGCCGCGCTTTCCTCGTTGCCGCGCCCGGCGCACTTCATACCTTGTCCGGGCATTGCGGGCCTTCATTTCCCGGAGGTGGGTTCATGGCGACGCGGGCATTCAACGCCTTCGAGATGGCGCAGCGGCAGTTCGACGCGGTGGCCGAGAAGCTGGGCCTGGACGAGCCCACGCGCGAGCTGCTCCGCCAGCCCATGCGCGAGTACCACTTCAGCATTCCGATCCGCATGGACGACGGCGCCGTGAAGGTCTTCCGCGGCTTCCGCGTGCAGCACAACGACGCCCGCGGCCCGGCCAAGGGCGGCATCCGCTTCCACCCCCAGGAGACCATCGACACGGTGCGCGCGCTGGCCACCTGGATGACCTGGAAGTGCGCCGTCGTGGAGATCCCGCTCGGCGGCGGCAAGGGCGGCATCATCTGCGACCCGCACCACCTCTCCGAGCGCGAGCAGGAGGCCCTCGCCCGCGGCTGGGTGCGCCAGATCGCGCGCAACATCGGCCCCGTGCAGGACGTGCCGGCGCCGGACGTCATGACCAGCGCCCAGCACATGCTCTGGATGCTCGACGAGTACGAGACGATCACGGGCGGCCACTACCCCGGCATGATCACGGGCAAGCCGCTGGGCCTGGGCGGCTCGCAGGGCCGCACCGAGGCGACGGGCTACGGCCTCGTCTACACGCTGCGGGAGGCGCTGCGTCGCCACGGCGTCGACCCGGCCGACACCATCGCCTCGGTGCAGGGGGGCGGCAACGTGTCCCAGTACGCGATCGAGCTCTACCAGCAGCTCGGCGGCAAGGTGATCTGCGTCTCGAGCTGGGACCAGGCCGACCAGACCAGCTACAGCTTCCGCCGCGAGGCGGGCGTGAACCTCGTCGAGCTGCGCGGCATCAGCGACCGCTTCGGCGGCATCGAGAAGGCCAAGGCCAAGAGCCTGGGCTACGAGGTGCTCCCCGGCGACGCCTGGATCGAGCAGGCCGTGGACATCCTCATGCCCTGCGCCCTCGAGAACCAGGTGAACGGCGAGACGGCGCCGCGCATCCACGGCCGCGTGCGCTTCATGGCCGAGGGCGCCAATGGCCCGACGACGCCGGAAGCGGACCTCGTCTTGCAGAAGAAGAACATCTACGTGATTCCCGACTTCCTCTGCAACGCGGGCGGCGTCACCTGCAGCTACTTCGAGCAGGTGCAGTGCAACATGAACTTCTTCTGGCCCAAGAGCGAGGTGCTCGAGCGCCTGGACGGCGCGATGACCCGCGCCTTCCACAAGGTCGCCGACCTCGCCGAGAAGAAGAAGCTCTACACGCGCGACGCGGCCTACATGATCGCCATCCAGCGGGTGGCCGAGGCCTGCCGGGCGCGCGGCTGGGTGTAGGGGCGCTGCGCGCCCCGCGCCCGCCGGCGGCGTCCGCGGCAGTCCGCGGCCGGGAGGCTTGACGCTGCTCTGCTTCTTCGCAACGGACCTCCACGGCAGCCTGGAGCGCTACGGGAAGCTCTTCGCAGCAGTGGCCGCCGAGCGCCCGGCGGCCGTCTTCCTCGGCGGCGACCTCCTGCCGCCGCCGGCAGGCCAGCGCGCGCTGCCCTTCGGCGGCGACGACTTCGTCAACGACTTCCTGGCCGCCGGCTTCCTGCGCCTCAAGGAGCGGCTCGGTGAGGCGGCGCCGGACGTCTTCCTGATCCTCGGCAACGACGACCCGCGCCGCACGGAGGCCGTCCTGCTCGACGCCGCGGCGCGCGGCGCCTGGACCTACCTGCACGAGCGGCGCCTCGAATGGCGCGGGCGGCCGCTGCTCGGTTACGCCTGCGTGCCGCCCACGCCCTTCCTGCTC
>VGXI01000169.1 GCA_016873475.1 bacterium
GCGGATCTGCTCGAGGTGGTCCAGGGACTTCTGCAGCGCGATGCCGCCGATCGCCTGGCAGGAGGCGACCAGCTCGCCGCGGTGCTGGCCGAGCGCGATCTCCTCGCCCGAGAGCAAGAAGACCTGGCAGGCGTGCGGCGCCTTCAGCTCGATCGGCAGATAGAGCACGCTGGCGAGGGAGAAGCTCGCGAAGCGCTGCCGCGGCAGTCGCACCGCGCGCAGCAGGCCCTCGCCCTCCAGCTCGCCCGCCGCCACCGCGGCGACGAGCTCCGCGAGCATCTCGGCCGGCAGGCCCCAGCGCGCCTCGTAGAGGGCGCGCTCGCCCCCGAGCAGTCGCGCGGCGCCGACCTCGGCGCCGACCAGGTCGACGAAGAACTTCAGCGTCTTGTTGAGCACCAGCTCGGGGTCCAGCTCGCCGAGCAGGTCGCCCATCGCCTTCAGCGCCTGCACGTGGGCGAGGCTCTCCTCCATGAGGCGACCCTGCTGATCGATGAACTTCTGGAAGTAGAGCGCGAGCGCGACGTGGCGACTGAAGTCGCCGATCGCCGCCGTCGTCTCGGCCGCCGGTCCGGCCGGCGGCAGCACGAGCAGGCCGAGATCGGCGCCCTGCACGCGCAGCGGCAGCTCACGACCCGCCGCGAGGCGGGCCGCCGCGCCCGGCGCCGACTCCAGCTCGAGGAAGCGGTGGCGCCGCCGGTCCAGCAGGTAGACGGCGAACTCGGCCACGCCGAAGCGCTCGGCGAGGATGTCGCCGAGGGCAAGCTGGAACTCGGCGCGGTCCTCCGCGCCGTAGAGATCCAGGAGCGCGAGGCTCTCAGGCGCAGCCGGGCTGACGCTCATTCGTCCTCGGCGTAGTAGTTCCCCACCACGGCCAGCTTCTGCCGCAGCTCCCAGAGCAGAGGCAGGAAGGTGCCGGCGGGGAACTGGAGGGCGGTCAGGATGTCCCCGTACTCGTCCTCGTCGACTTCGCGCCCGAGGTCCATCAGCGGCCGCGTGCCCACGCTCCAGCTGTTGCAGGTGCGATCGGCCAGGTTCACCACCGCGGCGCCGCCGTGGAACTCGCCGCCGGCGAAGGGCTCGTGGTGGTAGCGCAGGGCCTCGCGGATGTTCTCCGGGATCCGCCAGCGCTCGAGGATCTTCTCGCCCAGCTCGGCGTGGTCGAAGCCCGCCGCCTCGCGCTCCTCGTCCAGCGTGTAGACCCCCGCTTGGCCGGCGCCGGGCTCGAGGTAGTCGTCGATGATCAGCTTGCCGATGTCGTGCACGAGGCCGGCCACGAAGGCCTCCTCGCTGCCGAGGGGACCGCTGCGCAGGCCCTCCATGAGCGCGCGGCAGGTCATGCCGAACACCATCGAGTGCAGCCAGAATCCGGCCTCGGGGTAGCGATAGCTCTTCAGCTTGCGCTTGAGCAGGCCGCTCGAGCTGACCGCGTAGACGATGTTCTTGAGATTGTCCATGCCGATCAGGACCACGGCCTCGTGGACCGTCTGGATGGCGCGCGAGCTGCCGAAAAAGCTGCTGTTGGCCACCTTGAGCAGACGAGCGACGAGGGCCTGGTCCTTGATCAGGACCTTCTCGAAATCCAGCGCCGTGAAGTACTCCTTCGCCGAGAGCTCGAGAAACTCTCCGACGACGGTGGACAGGCTGGGCAGGCTTTCGGTCTGCGCAAGCACGCGCTTCTGAAGCGTCTTGATCTCCACCAGACCGGCGATGGACGGGCTGTCGGACATGCGCGGGTACTCCTTTCCCGAGTGCACAAAGGCTCGGGTTGGTTATCGGCACCCGCAGATGACGCTTGAGGGGATTCGACGGCGCGCGAAGCGCCTAGCGGGCAGTGGCTCGCCCGAGACGGCGCTCGAGGAAGCCATCGAGCAGGAGCTGCTCGTCCTTGGCGAGGTCCATGAAGAAGACGGCAACCTCGTAGCTGCGCACGGCGGGATCCTCGGCCTCGGGCTGGCAGCGCACGACGATCCCGTCGGGCTGGATGGCGGCGCTGGGATGCGCCGCATCGGCCGGCAGTTCGAGCATGACCGGCAGCCGCGTCCCCTCGGCCATGAAGTACTCGCTAGTGAAGTAGGCGCCGTTGCGGCTGAGGTCCAGCGTCTCGCCGAGAACGGCGGCTTCGCCACCGGGCAAGCGCAGGGCGATGCTCAGCTTCACCTTCAAGCGGGGTGCGCGGCGACGCTCTTCCACGGCTCAACTCCTGCGGCGACGGGACGGTATGTCGGGATTTTCGTCTGCCGCTTCCTCATCCTCAAGCAAAAACTGCAGGCGACGGCTGAAGAGATTCGCTTCCACGAGACGGACCCGCAGCGCCTGACCGGCGGCGAAGACCCGGCCCGTGTGCTCGCCGCGCAGGGTTTCGCGATCCGCGTCGTAGGCATAGTACTCCCGGCCCAGCAGGGCCGCCGGCAGGAAGCCCTCGACGCCCGCCGCCGGCAGCCGCAGCACGATGCCGGTCGGCGTGACGGCGAGCAGCTCGGCCGCGAAGGTCTCGCCCAGGCGCTGGCGGGCCCAGAGCACCATCTCCAGGCGCAGACCCTCGCGCTCGGCCTTCAGCGAGTTCAGTTCGCAATCGCTGAGCTCGCTCGCCATGGCCTCGAGTGCGCGCCGGCGGGCGGGCGCCAAACCGGTGGTCCGCTTGCGCGGCGGCGCTGCGCCGAAGGGATGGCGAAGCGCTCGCTCGCCGCCCGGCGCCTCGACCAGCAGCGCCTTCAGTTCGCGGTGCACCGTGAGATCGGGGTAGCGGCGGATCGGGCTGGTGAAGTGCAGGTAGTCCCACCAGGCGAGGCCGAAGTGGCCCTGGTCGTGAAGGCTGTAGGCGGCTTTGGCCAGAGAGCGCAGCATCTTCATCAGGAGCTGCTCGCGGTCGGGGCGCTCGGCGATCAACGCGGCCAGGCGCTGGTAGTCGGCGCTCCGCGGTGGGTGGCCGGGCCGCCAGTTCACCCGCCGATGCTGCAGGGCGAGCAGCAGCTCGGCCAGGTCCTCCGCCATCGGCGGCGGGTGCACGCGGTAGAGGGCCGGCCGCCCGCGCTCGCGCAGCAGGCGACCCACCGCGTGATTGGCCGCCAGCATGAACTCCTCGACGATGTGGTGGCTGCGCAGGACGGGCACGGGGCGAAAGGCCTCGACGCCCTCGCCGCGATCGAGGGGACGGATCTCGGGCAACTCGAACTGCAGCGCGCCGCCGGCCGCGCGCGCCGCGGCGAGGCGCCCGGCCAGCGCCTGCATGGCCCGCAGGCTGGCGGCGGGCTCACCGGGCGAAGCGCCCGCGAGCGCCGCCTCGGCCTCCTCGTAGCTGAGGCCGTGGCTCACGCGCAGGCAGCTCTCGACGGCCTCGAGCGCGAGCGGCTCGCCCTGCGCATCGAGTTCCAGGAAGAGCGAGAGCGCCGCCCGATCCCGGCCCGGCAGCAGCGAGCACTGCTCGCCCGAGAGCAGGGGCGGCAGCATGGGAATGGTGTCGAGATAGAAGTAGGTGGAGTTGCCGCGCCGCCGCGCCTCGCGGTCGAGGGCGCCGTCGACCGGCACGAACTCGGCGACGTCGGCGATGTGCACGCCGAGCCGCCAGCCGCCCCCCTCGCGGGGCTCGAGGCTGATCGCGTCGTCGTGGTCGCGGGCATCCGCGGGATCGATGCAGAGAACCGTCAGCCCGGCCAGCCGGCGGCGGCCGGCGGCCTGCCCCGGATCGGCCACGGCCCGGCGCTGGGCCTCCGCCTCGGCGGCCGGCGGGAAGGCGCGCTCCAGGCCGTACTCGGCGAGCAGCGCGGCCATCCCCTGGGCGCGTTCGGTCTCGACGCTGGCGGGCGCGAAGGCCGCCTGCGCGGGCACCGATCGCGCCGCCGTGACGGCGCGCGGGCTGCGGCGGCCGGCGCCCGCAGCCGCGGGCGCCTCGGCGCCGGGCAGCAGAAAGCGCCCGCGAGAGCGCTGGAGCCGCTCGTCACGGAGCACGAGGAGGATATCCCGCCTGAAGTGCCGATAGTCCTCTCGGGAGATGCCGAGGAGGCGGGCCGCCCGCCTCAGGGTCAGCCCGCCCGGATGCCGCCCCAGCAGCGCGAGGAAGGCGCGGGTCCAGTCACGCAAGAGGGAGGCTTACTTCTTCTTGTGACGATTCATGCGCATCCGCTTCTTGCGCTTGTGCGTGGCGATCTTCTTGCGCTTGCGCTTCCTGCCGTTGGGCATACCTGGCTACCTCGTTGAAACAGAGCGGGCCCTTTCGGGAGGGACATCCCGCTCGCGCTGAAGGGTCGATATCGGTGCGGATGGGAAGGGGCCCGCAGCCTAAGCGGTCCCCTCGCTGCCCGGTTCTTCGCCGTTGACGAGGCTCTTCAACTCGTTGGAGGCCTTGAAGAAGGGCACGAGCTTGGCGGGCACGGCGACCGAGGTCCCGGTGCGGGGATTGCGGGCGCGCCGGCTGCGGCGCTGCTTCACACGGAAGCTGCCGAAGCCTCGCAATTCCACCTTGTCTCCCCGCGAAAGCGCCAAGCTGATGTTGTCGAGGACCAGGTTGACCACGATCCCGGTGTCTTTCTTACTCAGATTGACGCGAGCGGAGATCTCCTCCACGAGGTCGGCCTTGGTCATGCTCCCCCTTCTCGAGGCACCTGCCCCGCAGCGCTCCCGCTGCGGCGGCGAGTCCCTGCATCCAGAAGACGGAACGCAAGGTATCAAGCCGACTTGCGTTTGTCAAACCCAAAGGGGAAGCCCCGGCGACGGGCCAGCACCGGAAATGAAAAACCCCGCCCGAGCCGTAGGACCAAACACGGAGAAGCGCAGCACACGAGAAGTGAGATTGGGCCCCCGGTCTGGCTGTCACGCACTGGGCAGGGCAAATGCGTCTGGCGCCTGCGTCATCAAAAGCGGGGCCAGACCTTCGCTCAGGCCGACGAGCGCGATTCAGCTTCCACGGGCAGGGATAACCGGAAGTCAATTCAGCGCTTGAGGAAGCGTCCCTTCCCTCGGGAGGAGCGCCGAGCGCAGGGGCGGACAAGCCCGCCGGGGGGCAAATTGCGGCAGCATCGCGCAGCCCTTGCCCGACTCAGCCGATGCGGGCGCGCCGGGCCGCGGCGCTCCGGGCGAAGAGGGCGCGGATCGCCGCCTCCTGGCCCTCGTCGAGCCGCGCGCCCCGCCGGGGCATGGCGATGGCCGCCGTGGCGAGGGCGCGCTCGAGCGCGTGCTCCTCGAGGCGGCCCTCTCCACCCCAACTGAAGGCGGGCAGGCCCTTGGGCGGGAAGTCGGCGCCGAACCAGTTCGTGAAGGGCTCGAGCACGGTGCCCGTGTTCAGCCGGCCCTGGATCCCCAGCTTGACGTGGTCGCCCAGGCAGCAGCCGAGGAAGCGCCGGCCGCTGTCCAGGCTGCGCCCGCCCATCTCCACGCGAATGCTGCCGTAGTTGTTCTTGAGGTCGCTGTTCGTGGCGCCGGCGCCCAGGTTCACCCACTCGCCGACGGCCGCGTGCCCGAGGAAGCCGTGGTGCTGCTTGTTGGAAAAGCCCTGGAGCTGGGTCTCCTCGACCTCGCCGCCCAGCCGGCACTCGGGGCCGGCGAAGACGCCGTGCAGCTGCGTGTGTGGCTTCGTGCGCGTGCCGGGACCGAGGTAGCAGGGTCCGACGAGTA
The DNA here is from genome assembly GCA_016873475.1 of bacterium. Taxonomy (NCBI): domain Bacteria; species bacterium. The sequence goes on from VGXI01000169.1 coordinate 5,608, forward strand.
CGCTGAGCGCCCCCACGCTCGCACCACGATCGACGAGCACCGGGCCGCCGCTCGCGTCGAGCACGCTGCCCGGGGCGAGCATCGCCCCCGCGGCGAGCCAGATGCCCTCGCGCTCGCCCCGTTGCCAGCCGCCGGCGGCGAGCAGGCGCTCGGCGTCCGCAGCCAGCGCGCGCGGCGCCAGCTCGTAGAGCTCCCACCAGTAGGCGAGCAGCGGGCCGCAGGGACCCTCGCGCGGCGCGGCGGTCGGGGCGGGCCACGGCGCCTCGCGCGTGGCCTCGGCCGCGAGCCAGTCCCGCGCCTCGGCGCCGCTCAGGCAGAGCGCGAGCGGAACGCCGAGGTCCTCGATGCGATCGCCCGGCGCCAGCGCTTCGAGGCGGCCCAGCGCGGCGGGATCGAGCACGAGCTGATGGCCCGCCAGGAGCAGCACCCGCTGCGCCGCGAAGAGCGCGGGCGGCAACACGGGGCAGAGCCCCGCCAGCGCCGGCCGCGGCGCGCAGTGGAGCTCGCCCGGCCAGGCCTCCGCGATGCGCTCGACGAGGCGCCGCGCACCGACGCGCAGCTCCCAGACGGGGCGCAGGGCGACCGGCGGCCCGAGGGCCTCGATGCCGGCGGGTTCGAAGAGGACGAGCGGCGTCGCCTGCGGCATGCTCCTCCTTGCGGCGTTCGGGGGCGGGCGCCAGCCTAGGCGAGGCGCGCCGCGATTGCCAAGCGCATTTCGCTGGGGCGCCGCCCGTCCGCGCGCTATGCTGCCGCGACCGCCGGCCGGGAGCGCGCGTGCAGACCCTCCTCCTCGTTCACCACAGCCACACCGACCTCGGCTACACGGACGCGCAGGCGCGCGTCGCCGCCTGGCAGGTCGCCTATCTCCGGGCCGCCCTCGCGGCGGCCGAGGCGCCGGGCGAGCCACCCTTCAAGTGGGTCTGCGAGACCTTCTGGGGCGTCGAGCAGTTCCTCGCCGCGGCGACCCCGTTCGAGCGCGAGCGCTTCGCCGCCGCGCTGCGCCGCGGCCGGCTCGGCCTCTCGGCGAGCTACTTCAACTTCAGCGAGCTGATCGACGCGCCCCTGCTCACGCGGCTGACCGAGCGCGCGGTCGACTATGGCCGGAGCATCGGCCTGCCCGTGCGCTGTGCAATGACCGCCGACATCAATGGCCACGGCTGGGGCTTCGCCGGCGTGCTCACGGCGCTCGGCGTGGAGAACCTCTTCTGCTGCGTGCACACGCACCATGGCCGCTACCCGCTCGCGCGGCCGCAGCAGGGCTTCTGGTGGGTGGCGCCGAGCGGCGAGCGCCTGCTCGTCTGGAGCGGCGAGCACTACCACTTCGGCAACGCGCTGGGCCTCGCGCCGGGCGCGATCTCGAGCTACTCGATCAAGGACGACTGCGACGCGGCGATGATCTTCGGCGAGGCCTGGCCCGTCGCCGAGCGGCGCATCCCCCGCTACCTCGCCGCGCTCGCGGCGGCGGGCTACACCCTGCCCGTGGTGCCGCTGATGGTGTCGGGCC
>VGXI01000170.1 GCA_016873475.1 bacterium
GGGGGGCGATGTCGCCCACGAAGATGACGAAGCTGGGCGCGGGCTGCTCAGGGGTCGCGTTGTTGTAGAGATTGGTGATCCAGGCCTTGATCGAGGCGGTCGTGGTGCCCACCTCGGGCGTCCCGGTGACGCCGACGACGGTCTTGAAGCCGCGGCGAGTCTTCCAGTCGACGAACGCGTCCAGGTAGGGCGCGAACTCGGGCGGCGTCACGATGACCAGCGTGACGAGGTCCCGCACGCGGTCGGGGTAGCTGTCGTGCAGGCCGCGAGCGCCCTCGAGGCGCTCGTAGACCGGGGCGAAGAAGGGGCTCGCCGTGAGCGCCTTCAGCCGTGCCTCGGCGACGGGATCGCCGCCCGCGAAGTCGACGCGGAACTCGACGCTCTCGGCCACGCGCAGCCGCTTGGCCTCGGGGTAGTAGCTGACCGGCGAGACCTCGAGCCGGCCGACGCGGGCGCCGCGGAGCTGCCCGCAGTCCACGACGGCGACCAGGTCGCGCGCCACGGGCTCGGCCCGGTAGGCGGCGGGATCGTAGCGGAAGGGCTGGCTGGCCGGGTCGGCGCTCTTGGCGAGGCTCGGCTGCGCCGGCAGCAGCGGGTCGCCCAGGCCCAGCGCAGCGAGGTCGATCTCGCGCTCCGCGACCGCGAGGATCTCGACGCGCGCCTCGGCGCCCAGCGGCAGCTCGATCAGGCGGTTGAGCATTGGCAGGGCCGGCGCCCCGACCACCTGGCTGCGGTAGTAGCCGGGCAAGTCGAGCCGGGTGAAGGCCCCCGCCGGCGTCTCGACGCGCTCGGCGACGAGGCCAGCCAGGGAGAGGCGATAGCGGAGCGCGTCGCCCTCGCGGGCGAGCAGCTCGAGGCGGGTCTCGGCCCCGCCCAGGCGGATCTGTGCGGTCGCGGCCCAAATCGGCGTCGCCAGGCAGAGGAGCAGCAGGCCGATGGCCAGTCCCTTCACGGTCTTCGTCATCGTCATGTCCTTTCGAGGGATGCCCGAGCCACCCGGAGGCGGGTGGAGCCCAACCGTGTCAGTATAGCAAGAATTCGGACGATCGTGTATGAAATCCTGCCGTTCTCGCGCTGGCTGGGCCGCGAAACCCCAGGCCCGATCGCCGCCTCCAAGTTGGCAGACGTAACCGTGCCCAGTGCGCCCCGTAGGCTGCCGCGTCGCGGCGCTCCCCGCCCCGGCGATTCCCCGATACCTCCCCCAGGAGTCCCAGATGCTTCGGATCACCGGATCCCCCGACCGCCGCTGCCTGAGCCTCTTCGCCATCCTCACCGTCTTCCTGCTCGCCGTGCCGCCCCTGGTCAGCGGGTGCAGCCGCGACGGGGACGCTCAGGAGAATGCGGCGGTTGCCGACAGCACGGCGGCCGCCGGCGACAGCGCCGCCGCCCCCGCCAAGAAGGGCGGCTTGCTCGGCCGCTTCCGCCGCGACAAGCAGGATGAGAAGAAGGAAGCGACCCGGGTGCCCGTGGAACTCGCCACGGTCCGTCGTGATGACGTGCCCAGCGTGCTCGGCGCCACCGCCTCCCTCGAGCCCGAGAAGCTGGTCGACATCCAGTCCAAGGCAGCCGGACAGATCCGCGAGCTGCGGGCCGAGGAGGGCGACTGGGTCGAGGCCGGCGCGCTGCTCGCCCGCCTCGACGGCGAGGCCGAGAGCGTCGCCCTGGAGGAGGCCTCCGTGCGGGCCGAGGCCGCCCGCCGCGAGCTGGAGCGCGGCGAGGCGCTGCACGCCGAGCAGGGCATCAGCAACAAGGAACTTCAAGACCTGCGCTTTCGCTGGGAGGAGGCCGAGGCCCAGCGCAAGGCCGCGGCCCTGCGCCTGGAGTACACGCGCATCGTCGCGCCCTTCAGCGGGCGCGTGACCGAACGGCTCGTCTCGCCGGGGCAGCACCTGGTGGCCGGGACGACGCTCTTTCGCCTCGTCGACAGCGATCCCCTGCTCGCCTGCGTCTACCTGCCCGAGAAGCTGGCCGCGCGCATCGCCGTCGGCCAGGCGGTGCGCATTGCGCCCGACACCTCGCCCGACAGCGAGCTGCCGGGCGAGGTGCTGCGCATCGCGCCCATCGTCGACACGCGGACCGGCACCGTGAAGGTGACCTGCCGCGTGCGGGGCGACGAGGCGCTGCTCAGGCCCGGCTCCTTCGTGCGCGTGCAGGTCGAGACGGACCGCCACGCCAACGTGCTCACCCTGCCCAAGCGGGCGCTCGTGCCCGAGGGCGGCGAAACCTACGTCTTCAAGGTCGTGGCCGACAGCGTCGTCAAGGTCGCCATCGAGACGGGCTACGCCAACGGCAAGTCCGTCGAAGTGCTCAGCGGCCTCGTCGAGGGCGAGCGCGTCGTGAGCGTCGGCACGGGCAGCCTCAAGACCGGCAGCAAGATCGAGGAGATCGCCGCGCCCGCTGCCGCCGCCCCCGATTCCGCGCGCGCCCGGGACAAGCAGTCATGAGGCTCGTCACCGGCTCGATGCAGCGGCCGGTCACCGTCTTCATGCTGACCCTGGCCGCGCTGCTCTTCGGCCTCGTCTCCCTCTCGCGGCTGCCGCTCAACCTGCTGCCGGACATCGCCTACCCCACGCTCACCGTGCAGACGCGCTACCCCGACGCCGCGCCGGCCGAGGTCGAGAAGCTGATCACCGAGCCGCTCGAGGAGGCGGTGTCCGTGATTCCCGGCTTGCGCGGCCTGCGCTCGACCTCGCGGCCCGGCGTTTCCGAGATCACCCTCGAGTTCGGCTGGAAGACGGCGATGGACTTCGCCGCCCTCGACGTGCGCGAGAAGCTCGACATGGTACGCCTGCCCGAGGACGCCGAGAGCCCCATCCTCCTGCGCTACGACCCTAACCTCGACCCCATCCTGCGCCTGGGCCTGCACGGCAAGCAGGACCTGGTCACCTTGCGCCACCTCGCCGAGCACCTGCTCAAGAAGGACCTCGAGTCGCTCGAGGGCGTCGCCTCCGTGCACGTGCAGGGCGGCCTCGAGGAGGAGATCCAGGTCGAGGTCGACGAGGGCAAGCTGGCCGCGCTCGGCCTGCCGATCAGCGCCGTCTCCGCCTATCTCGGCGATCAGAACCTGAGCGCCGCCGGCGGCCGCCTGCGCGACCGCGACGCCGAGTTCCTCGTGCGCACGCTGGGCGAGTTCACGAGCGAAGAGGACGTAGCCCGCACGGTCGTCTTCGAGGACGGCCAGCGGTGGGTCACCCTGGCCGACGTGGCCAGCGTGACCCGTGGCTACAAGGAGCGCGAGGTCGTCAGCCACGTGCAGGGCGAGGAAGCGGTCGAGCTGGCGCTCTACAAGGAGGGCAGCGCCAACACCGTACGGGTAGCGGACGTCGTCAAGCGCCGGCTGGCGGGGCTCCGCGAGGAGCTGCCCGAGGGCTGCGAGCTCGCCGTCCTCGCCGATCAGAGCACCTTCATCGAGCAGTCGATCGCCGAAGTGCAGGGCAACGCGATCATCGGCGGCCTGCTCGCCGTGCTCGTGCTCTACCTGTTCCTGAAAGATCGGCGCAGCACCTTCATCATCGCCACGGTGATCCCGATCTCGATCCTCGCCACCTTCTTCGCGATGCAGCAGCTCGGCATCTCGCTGAACATCATGTCGCTGGGCGGACTCGCCCTCGGCGTCGGCATGCTCGTGGACAACGCGATCGTCGTGCTCGACGCGATCAGCCGCCACCGCCAGGCGGGGCGCGGCCTCTGGGACGCGACGCAAGCGGGCGCCGGCGAGGTGGCGCGCGCGGTCACGGCCTCCACGCTGACCACGGTCGCCGTCTTCCTGCCGATCATCTTCGTCGAGGGCATCGCCGGCCAGATCTTCCGCGACCAGGCGCTCACGGTGACGGTCTCGCTGCTCGTCTCGCTGATCGCGGCGCTCACCCTGATCCCCGTGCTCGCCAGCCTCGGCGGCCGCGCGCGCGGCTTCGCGCCGGCGCCGGCGCCGGCCGCCGCGGCGCCCGGTCCTGCCGCCCTGCGCCGACCGCGCGGGCGACTCCGCCGCTGGCTGGGCAAGCCGCTCGTTGCGCTCGCCTGGCTGGGCCGCTGGCTCGGGCGCGGGCTCCTGGTATTGCTGCCGGGCCTCCTCCTGCGCGGGCTGCGCCTCGCTTTCGCCGGCCTCAGCCGGCTCGCGCTCTGGCTGCTCTGGCCGCTGCAGCGTGCCTTCGACCGCGCCTGGTCGCGCCTGGACGCCGCGTACCCGCGCCTGCTAGCCCGCGCCCTCGCCCGGCCGCGCCTGGTCCTGGGCCTCGCGCTCCTCCTCGCGGCGGCGGCCCTGCTCGGCCTGCCGCTGCTCGGCGTCGAACTGGTGCCGAGCTTCTCGCAAGGCCAGTTCGCCTTCGATCTCGAATTCCCGGCGGGCACGCCGCTCGCCCGCGCCGAGAGCAAGCTCAGCGAGATCGAAGGCGGCTTGGCCGGCGACCCCCGCATCGGCGTCCTCTACGCGAGCATCGGCGACAGCCCGGCGCTCGGGGGTGCCCGCAGCGAGAAGCGCGAGAACGTGGCGCAGCTCGGAATCACGATGGCCGCCGGCGGCGACCGCCGCGCGGAGGCCGCCGTCATCGATCGCTGCCGGCAGCTCCTCGCCCGCTACCCCGAGATCCGCTACACCTTCCGCCGCCCCAGCTACTTCAGCTTCGAGACGCCGGTGGAGGTGCAGGTCTACGGCTACGACCTGGACGCCCTCGCCGGTTACGCCGACCAGCTCGCCGTGGGCATGGCGCAGATCCCCGGCCTGCGCGACGTGAAGAGCAGCCTCGAGCGGGGCAGCCCCGAGGTGCAGGTGCGTTTCGCGCGCGATCGTCTGGCCAGCCTGGGTCTGGACATGGACGCGGTGAGCCGCACCCTGCGCGGCAAGATCCACGGCGACGTCGCGACGCGCCTCAAGGAGCAGGACCGTCAGGTCGACGTGCGCGTGCGCCGCGCCGCGGCGACCGAGCTGGACGTCGCCCAGATCGGCGGCCTCGTCGTCGGCCAGGTCGAGGGCGTGCCGATCCCGCTGGCGACGGTGGCCGAGGTCGCGGTGGGCACAGGCCCCGCGCAGATCGTGCACGTCGGTCAGCAGCGCGCGGCCGTGATCGGGGCCAACCTCAGCGGGCGCGACCTCGGCCGCGCGAGCCGCGACATCGAGGCGCTCATCGCGGCGATGCCGCCGCCCGCCTCCCTCGCCATCAGCCTGGGCGGCCAGAACCGGGAGCTGGCGACCAGCTTCCGCAGCCTCGCCCTCGCGGCCCTGCTCGCGATCTTCATGGTCTACCTGGTCATGGCGAGCGAGTTCGAGAGCTTCCTGCACCCCTTCGTCATCCTGATGACCGTGCCGCTCGGCCTCGTCGGTGTTGTGCTCGCGCTGCTCGCGACGGGCACGGCCGTCAGCGTCGTCGTGCTGATCGGCGTCGTCATGCTGGCGGGCATCGTCGTCAACAACGCGATCGTGATGATCGACTACGTCAACGTCCGGCGGCAGGCCGGCCTCGCCAAGCGGGCGGCGCTCATCGACGCCGGCAGCGCCCGCCTGCGCCCGATCCTGATGACGACCCTGACCACGGTGCTCGGCCTCGCGCCGATGGCCCTCGGCCTCGGCGAGGGGGCGGAGATCCGGGCGCCGATGGCAATCGCCGTGATCGGCGGGCTCTCGCTGGCCACGCTGCTCACGCTCGTGGTGATCCCGGTGGTCTATCAGACCCTGGACCGGAGCGGCTGAGATGGCCATTTCCGACTACTCGCTGCGCCGGCCGGTGACGATCCTGGTCGCGCTGGCCGCGGTGCTCGTGCTGGGCGCCGTCAGCATCACGCGGCTCAAGCTCGACTTCCTGCCCAAGGTCGACTGGCCCTTCGTCGGCGTGCAGCTCCCCTACCCGAATGCGGTGCCCGCCCAAGTGGAACGCGAGATCGCGCGGCCGGTGGAGGAGGTGCTCGCCACGCTCGGCGACGTCAGGTCGCTGCGCTCCTACTCCGACCGCGACGGGGCCTTCGTCGGCGTCGAGTTCGACTTCGGGCGGGACATCGACGTGCTGCGCCTGGAGGTCAAGGAGCGTCTGGAGCAGGTGCGGCCACTGCTGCCCGCCGACCTCGAGGACTACTTCATCTTCACCTTCAACACGACGGACATCCCCGTCATGGAAGGGCGCATCAGCGCGCCCGGCCGCGATCTCGCCGGCTCCTACGAACTGCTCGAGCGGCGCATCATCGCGCCCCTGCAGCGCATCGAGGGCGTCGGCCGCGTCGTCGTCGACGGCGTCAGCCCCAAGGACGTCACGATCTACCTGCTGCTGGACAGGATCGTCGCCCACGGCGTCGACGTCGGCCGCCTCTTTGCGACCCTCAACGCGAGCAACCTGGACCTCTCGCTCGGCCGCGTGCAGGATGGCCGCCAGCGCGTCAGCGTGCGCAGCCTCGGGCAATTCCGGAGCGTCGAGGAGATCCGCCAGCTGCCGATCGGGCCGGGCATCCGCCTGGCCGACGTCGCCGAGGTGGTCTACGCCGAGCCGGCGCCGAACTACTACCGCCACATCGACGGCGAACCGGCGATCGCCTTCGAGATCCGCAAGGCTTCGGGCGCGAACATCGTCGAGGTCTCGCGGCGCGTGCACGCCGAGATCGAGCGCTTCAAGCGTGATCCGACCCTGGCCGGCATCGACGTCATGGTCTGGTTCGACCAGGGCGAGAACATCCAGGGCAGCCTGAAGGACCTGCTGATGTCCGGGCTCGTCGGCTCGCTGCTCGCCGTCGGCATCCTGCTCGTCTTCCTGCGGCGGCTGCTCACGACCCTCATCGCCGCGATCGCGATCCCCGTCTCGGTGATCGCCACCTGCGCCTTCCTCTTCCTCACGCACCGCAGCCTGAACATCCTCACGATGATGGGTCTCATGCTCGCCGTCGGCATGCTCGTGGACAACGGGATCGTCGTCCTCGAAGCGATCTATCGCCGGCACGAGAAGGGCGAGGCGCAGCGCGCGGCGGCGGCGGCCGGCACCCGTGAGGTGGCAATGGCCGTCATCGCCAGCACCGCGACCTCGGTGATCGTCTTCGCGCCGATCGTGCTGACGAAGAACACCGAGATCACGCTCTGGCTCTCGGAGGTCGGCGTGTCGTTATGA
>VGXI01000171.1 GCA_016873475.1 bacterium
TTTTCGGCGCGCACGCCGGCCTCGAGGGACTCGATCTCCATCAGCAGCTCGCGCTTGCGGCTGAGTTCGGCGTTGATCTCGCTGTAGGTGCAGCCCGATTCGATCAGCTCACGCTGGCGGGCGACGTGCTCGCGCACCTGGCCGTAGAGCGTGCGCTCCTGCCAGTAGACGTCGAGCAGCCGGCGCAGGGTTCCCTCCATGCGAACTCCTAGTCGAGCGTCGCGCTCAGCGACGCGTTCAGCGCGGGGTGGCTAGCGGTCTTCGTCTTCATCGCGGCGCAGTGCTCCGCGATGAAGACGAAGAACTGCCCGGCCGGCGTGCCGAGGCTGTCCGCGACGATGCCGCGGAAGCTGATCTCGGCCTCGGCATAGGCGTTGGCGAGCATGTCCATCTGGGCGAGCTGGAAGCGCGCCCACTGGCGCTGCTCGGGATCGGCCTCGTCGTCGAAGACGAGCTGGCTGTAGAGTCCGCGGGCGCGCAGCTGGTCGTTCATCAGGAAGGCGCAGTCGGCGGCCGCCCGCAGGAAGCGCGGCCGCTGCGCGATGAGGGTCGGGTGCACCGTCTCCGGCGCGGCCAGTGCGGCGAGCTGCTGCTCGAAGTGCATCAGCGCCTCAGCGAGACGGTTCTCGCGGCGCAGCACGCGCCCTTGCAGGTAGAGCAGGTCCGCGGGCACGGGCCCGGCGTAGAGCGCGAGGCTGCGCTCGACGAGACGGCCGGCGGCCGCCCAATCGCCGCGGCGGCCGACGCCCGTGAAGGCGCGCGTGAGCAGCGTCGCGTCGGGATCGGCGATCTGCTCGGCGTAGCTGTCGATCAGGAGCGACAGCGCCTCGCTGCTGCTCGCGCCCTGCAGCGCGAGCTCGAAGCGGCCGTGGAAGATGGCATCGGCGAAGAAGGAGGCGCCGTTGAGGTTCTCGAGCCGCTCGTACCAGGCGGTCGCTGCCTCGGCGAGGCCCAGCTCCTGGTAGCCGCGCGCGACGCTGAGCACGCCGCCGATGTCCTGGCTGTCGCCGGCGGCCGCAGCAGCATCCAGGCGCGCTGCGAGTTCCGGCAGGAGGATGGTGATCGCGCGCTCGCTGGAGTCGCGCTGGGCGTCGCGCTGGTCGGCGGCGGCGCTGGCCGTCGCCGGCGGGCGCGGACCCTCGGCGAGGATGGCGCCGAGAACGAGCGCAAGCGCGAACAGGACAAGGATCGAGGGCTTCATCGGGCGGCTTCCTCCCCTTCTGGCGGGCCGGAAAACAAGTTCCATGCCTCGGCCAACTCTGCAGGGAGGCGCCGCGCGCCGCCCGGAGGCGGCGCGCAAGCGATTGCCCGGAGTTCATTTAGGAATCAGGGGCGCTGGAGCGGGCGCCCGCCCCGCCTCGCGACAGCCGCCGACCGGCTCAGAAGCTGGCCGCCGGCCTGGCGGCTTTTCAGCCAGAGGCCCCCGCGGCCTTGACCAGGGGTTCCTCCTGCTTGAGCTTCTCGCGCAGGGTCTGTCGGCTGATGCCGAGCAGCTGCGCCGCCCGGCTCTTGTTGCCTCCGGTGTAGTCGAGGGTGCGCTGGATGTGGCGCAGCTCGACGGCGGCGATCGGCTCCGGATGGAAGGGCGCGCTCGCGGCCGCTGCCGGCGCCGTCGCGGGCTGGCGCAGCGTGGCCGGCAGGTGTTCGGCGCGAATCGCCCCGGTCGTCTCGAGCAGGAGGATGCGCTCGATGAGGTTCTTCAGCTCGCGGATGTTGCCGGGCCAGGCGTAGGCGGTGAGCGCGGCGAGCAGCTCGGGACCGGCGGGCGCCACGCTGCGCCCCAGCTCCCGGTTGAAGCGCTCGATGAAGAAGTTGACCAGGGGCTCGACGTCCTCCGGCCGCTCGCGCAGCGGCGGCACCTCCAGCACGATGACGCCGAGGCGGAAGTAGAGGTCGCTGCGGAAGCGGCCGGCCGCGGCTTCCTGCATGAGGTCCTTGTTCGTCGCCGCGACGATGCGCGCGCGCACCTGCAGGTCCTCGATGCCGCCGACGCGGCGGAAGGTGCGGTTCTCCAGCACGCGCAGCAGGCGCGCCTGGAGCTGCAGGCCCATCTCGCCGATCTCGTCGAGGAAGAGCGTGCCGCCGGCCGCTGCCTCGATCAGGCCCTTCTTGCGGCTCTTGGCGTCGGTGAAGGCGCCCTTCTCGTGGCCGAAGAGCTCGCTCTCGAGCAGGGTCTCCGGGATCGCCGCGCAGTTGATCTCCACGACGGGTCCCGTCACCCCGAGCGTGGCCCGATGGATCGCGCGCGCCACCAGCTCCTTGCCCGAGCCGCTCTCACCCTGGATCAGCACGGTCGAGGCCTGGCTCGCGCCGATCTTGCGGATCTTCTCGAAGAGCTCCTGCATGCGCGGGCTCTTGCCGATGAAGCCGAGGAAGGGATCGCCCCGCCGCTGCGTCTCCTCCCAGTGCTGGTTGGCGCGGCGCAACTGCTTGGCCTCGAGTGCGTTCTCGATGCTCTTCTTCATCTTCTCGAGCGAGAAGGGCTTGCTGACGAAGTCGTAGGCGCCCAGCTTCATCGCGCGCACGGCCGTCTCCAGCTCGCCGTAGGCGGTCATCATGATGACCTGCCCCTCGTAGCCGTCGGCGCGCGCCTGCTCGAGCACCTCGATGCCGGCCAGGCCGGGCAGGCGACCGTCGAGCAGCACGAGGTCCGGATCCTCCTCGCGGATGCAGGCGAGGCCGGCCGGGCCGTCCTCGGCCTCGAGCACGCGGTAGCCGTCGCGCAGGGCCTCGCCCAGCGACCAGCGCAGGGTCTGCTCGTCGTCGACGATGAGGATGCTGTGGTTCACGCTGATCTCTCCTCGCTGCGGGTGGGAGCGGCGGCGGCGCCGAGTTCGAGCGTGAACTCGGAGCCCCCCGCCGGGCGCGGGCGGTAGTCGAGCCGCCCGCCGTGTTCCAGGGCGATCTGCCGGCAGACGGCCAGGCCGAGCCCGGTGCCCTCTGCCTTCGTGGTGAAGAAGGGTTCGAAGAGGCGGGCCCGCGCGGCCTCGGGCACGCCGGCCCCGCTGTCCCAGACGCTGAGGCGCACGCGGTCCGCGCCTCCCACGACCGCCGCGCGCTCGAGGCGCAGGCCGACGGCGTCGCCCGGCCGACAGGCCTGCAGGGCGTTCTGGAGCAGGTTGAGCAGGACCTGGTGGACCTGATCGCGGTCGGCCAGGGCCCAGAGGGGCGTCCCGAGATCGCCGGCGAGCTGAACGCCCAGCGCGGCTGCCTGCGGCGCCAGGTCCTCGAGCACTCGGCGCGCACTGCCGTCCAGATCCAGCGGCGCCAGCTGCGGGCGTGCCGGGCGGCTGAACTCGAGCAGGCTGCGCACGATGCGCTCGAGCCGCTGGATCTCGGCCTGAATGCGCTCCAGGTAGGGCTCGGCATCCGGGCGATCGCCGAGGCGGCCGCGCAGGACCTGGGCCGTCATCGCGATCCCCGCGAGCGGATTGCGGATCTCGTGGGCCATCCCCGCCGAGAGCTGGCCCAGGCTGCTCAGGCGCTCGGCCTGCCGGAGCTCGGCCTCGAGGCGCTTGTAGTCGGTGAGATCCTCGCCGACGAGCACGTGGCGCACCTCGCTCGGGTGCCGCGGCGTCAGGCTGGTCACCGAGAGCAGGAGGCGCCGCTCGCCGGCGGCAGTGGCGAGTCGGCACTCGCGCTGGATCCAGTCGTCCTCGCCGAGCTGAGTCGCCGCATCACCGGCGGGCACGCCCGCGCCCAGCGGATGGAAGTCGGCGTCGAAGGCGAAGGGCTGACCGGGCGCGAGGCGCTCGCCGAAGAGCGCCGCCGCGCGCGGGTTGCGGTAGCTCACGGCGCCCTCACCGTCCACCGTGAGCACGGCGGCGTGGACGCTCTCGAGGACGCTGCGATTGAAGGCATCGAGACGGCGCAGCTCGTGGAGGGCCTTGGCGCCGGCGATCGCCTCGCCGAGCAGGGTTTGCACCGTCTTGAGGAAGTGGAAGTCGACGTCCAGCTCGGCGGCGGCGGCGTAGGGCTTGCGGAAGACGAGGAAGCCCTGGGCCTCCTCACCCTGGGCGAGCGGGAGCACGAAGCGCTCGACCGCTGCCAGTTGCTCGCGCAGCGCCTCGCCCCCGAGCAGGGCCTGCGCCCCGGTCAGCCCGAGCAGCCCCGGCTCGATGAGGCGCTCGCCCGAGAGCCCGCGCAGGGCGCGCAGGGCGTCCGAGAGGCCCCGGCCGGCCATCGCGCGCTCGGCGCGGACGCTGAGGCGCCGGGCGTCGAAGCTCCAGAGCAGGAGCGCAACCCCTTCGAAACCAAGCGTGTCGACGCATGAGCTGAGAAAATCCTCGAGGGCGGAGTCCCAGTTCCGCTCCCGGCCGAGGTCGCGGCCGAGGCGATGGAGCACCGAGAGCTGCTCCAGGCGGCGCTCGAGCTCAGCGTGGACGCGGCCGAGGTGCTCGTAGGACTGCAGCAGCAAAGCGGCGAACTGCCGGCGGCTCTCCTCCAGGGACTGCGAGCTGCGCTCCAGGTCCCCGAGCAGGCGGCGCTGATTCTCTGCCGCTGCCAGCGCCTCGGCGCTGGCAGCGAGACTGCGCTGCCAGTCGGCCGGGGCCAGCGGGAGGCGCAGCAGGCCGTCGACGCCCAGCGCGATGGCGGCGCGGTACCACTCGGCGTCCGCGCCCAGCTCGGCGAGCAGGACCTGACAGTGTGGATGCTCGAGGCGGAAACGCCCGAGCCAGCCCGGCAGGGCAGGGTGCGTCGGCGGCAGGGCGAGGAGGAGCAGGTCGGGCGGCGCCGGGTGCGCGCGCGTCGCCCCCTCCAGCGTGCCGTGCTCGACGGCCCAGCCCGCGGGGGACGGCGGCAGCCCGAGCGCTGGCGCGCTGGCGGCATCGGCGCTGAGAATGCGGAGGATGCGAGTTCGAGTGGCCTGCGGCACGAGCAACTCCCGGCGCGCTCGGCGCGCCTGGGCACTGCCTAGCAGGCATTCGAAAAACCCGCAAGAATTTTTGCCAGGGCCTAGCGGCCGGATGCCTCGAGGCGCCGCGCGAGGGGCAGGAGGCGATCGGTGAGCGCGTCCTTGACGGCGTCGCTCGCATAGAAGCCCTCGTCGAGACGCTGGCGCACGGCCGCGATCACTTCGGCGCGGCCGGCCGGCAACTGCGCGTACTGCGCCTTCGCCGCGGCGAGCGATTCCTCGCGCTCGGCGCGCTCCTGTGCCTCGGCGCTGATCTCGACCATGACGGTGGCCCTGCCCTCCCCGGCAGCAATGCTGCGGGTCTGTGGACTCTGCGCGACCGCGCTCTGGCCGGCGGCCTCGGTTTCCGGGTGCTGCCCGTAGAGCTTGGCCAATTCCTGAGCTTGCACGGCTGCAGACTTGCCGATCTCCACGCTCTTCCTCCGATCCAGGGGCCTCATCCGGAACGGTAGCAAACGCCAGGCCGCTAAGAGGCCGGACGCGAAGCCTTCAGGTAGCCGCGGGTCGCCCGCCCGCGCTCTTCCGTGTCCTGCTGCGCGCGCTCCAGCGCGATCATTGCCTGGCGCAGGGCGGCCTGGGCCAGGGCATCCCGGCGCACAAGCTCGCGCCGAGCGCTCTCCAGGGCACCGGGCGCGGCGGCGGCCAGCGCGTCGAGATCGCCGGCGGCCAGCGCCGCCTGGGCCCGCCCGCGCTCCCCGGCCAGCCGCTCCAGCGCGGCCAAGTCCCCGCGGCGCGCGGCCGCCAGCTGCTTGCCACTGAGGGCGAGCAGCGCGGCGAGCTGCGTGCGGGCCGTCTCGGCAGACACGCTCAGACCTCCTCGGTCGGGGGCAGCGCGGGCTGGCGCGGACTCTGCGCGAGCGCCGTCCAGGCGCCGCTCAGCTCGCCCACCACCTTGGCCACGCCGTCCAGCAGCTCCGGGCGCTTTTCCAGGCTGGCGCGGCCGATGCCCTCGAAGCAATAAGCGTACAAGGGCCGCAGGCGCTCGGTGATCTCCCCGCCTTCCGGGCGCAGCGACTGACTCAAGTAGGTGACGATCCGGCGCGCCTTGCTGAGCGCGACCTGCGCCTCCTCCCACTGCTTCTCTCTCAAAGCCCGCTGGCCGGCCCGCACGCTCTGGAGCAGGCCGTCGTAGAGCAGCGCGAGCAGCTGCTGCGGATCAGCGCCCCGCACGCGGCACTCGGAGTAGGCGCGCTGCGCGCGCACTGTCTCCGCGCTCGCGCGCAGCGGCTGGGGGGATTCCGCGACCATCAGCGGCGACTTAGGCATTGCTGCGCGCCCCCCCGCTCCCGTAGCTGGACGAAACGTTCGACAGCATCGAGTTGAAGCTGCTGCTCTGGGCGCTCATCTCCGCGAGCAGGCTTTCCATCCGCTGGAATTCGCGGAGGTAGCGCTCCTTGCGCTTGGCGAGGCGATCGTCGATCTCCTTCACCTGCTTCTCGTAGTCGGTAATCGTGTCGCGCAGGCTCTGCTGCTTGATCGTCAGGATGCCGTCCACCGTGTCCAGCGCGCCATCGAGCGTGCGGAAGAGGCGGTCGGTGACGCCGGACCAGACGCGCACGTTGCCCTGTGCCTCGCCCTGGGCGAGCAGTGTCGCCTCGGTGAGATTCACTTGGACGCTCAGGCCGTCGGTTTCCGCGCCGTCGCTGTTGCCGGTGAGGATGCGACCCGAGCCGCTGGCCTCCTGCACCTCGCCGCCGACGAGGAAGTGACCCGCGACGTCGCGCCCGGTAATGGGGCTGCCCGCGCTGAGCCCGAGATCCGCGGCCAGGCTGCCGTCGGCGGTGCCGAGCGCAATCTTGCTGTTGCCGCCCCAGCTGCGGCTCGTGATCACGAGCTGCCCCTGGCCGCCGCCCAGATCCTCCCAGCTCACGCCGACGCTCTTGCCACCCAGCGCCTCGTCGGCGTTCACCGCGCTCTGGATCGCCGCCGCCAGCGCCTCGCCGCTCGTGTAGCTGCCGGAGGGCACCGTGATGGCGCTGCCCTCGACGCCGTCCACTTTCAGGCGCAGCTGGTTGTTGCCGGCGCCGATCACGAAGGGCGAGCCGCCGCTGGGCGTCGTGACCACCCCGCCGGTGTAGTTGCCCTGGGTCGCCGCCTGCGTGATGACGACGGAGTAGCCGCTCAGCGCCCCCGTCGGCAC
>VGXI01000172.1 GCA_016873475.1 bacterium
GCCTCGCCCGGATCGAGATCCTCGGCCTTTACGCCACGCAGCCGCGCCTCGAGGGCGACCTGCGCGACCCCGCCGTGCTGATCCCGCACCTGGACCGCCTCGCCCGCGCCTCGCGCACGGCCTTCGCCGACCGCGACACCTGGGTCGGCGACCCCGACTGGAACCTCGCCCTGCCGATGGACAGCCTGGCCAGTGCCGAGTGGATCGCCGCGCGCGCGCCGGCGACCTTCGATCCCGCGGCCGATCTCACGGTGCCCGCGGCGCCCGGCGAGCTGGTCGGCCACACGACGCACTTCTCGATCGTGGGCGCCGACGGCAGCCTGCTCGCCTGCACCAGCACCATCGAGACCACCTTCGGTTCGGCCGAGGTCGTGCCCGGCTGGGGCTTTTTCCTCAACAACGAGCTGACGGACTTCAACTGGATGCCCGCGCCGGGCGAGAGGCCTGCGCCGAACGACGTCCAGCAGGGCCGCATGATGCGCGAGACCAGCCTCAAGCAGCCCGCCGGGCAGGGCGGCAAGCGCCCGCGCTCGAGCATGTGTCCCGTGATCGTCTACGACGCGAAGGGCCGGCCGGCGCTGGCGCTCGGCTCGCCCGGCGGGGCGCGGATCATCGGCACCGTGGCGGGCGTGCTGCTCGGCGTGCTCGAGTTCGGCTTGCCGCTGCAGGAGGCGATCGACCTGCCGCGCCTGCACTGCCGCAACCGACCGCTGGAGATCGAGACCTTTGGTTGGGACTGGCAGGCCGTGGCCGACTCGCTGGCCGCGCGCGGCTGGCCGATCGCGCCGCTCGCGGAGTGGCCGCTGCTGCAGGGCGACGCCCACGGCGTGCGCATCCTGCCGGATGGGCGTCGCGAGGGGGCTGCGGATCCGCGGCACGATGGGGGCGCGGCGGGGTGGTAGGCCCGCTTGCCTAGGTTGTGCGTGCTCTAGTCTGCATCGACACCACTTTCAAAGCGGGCCAATTCATAAGCCATCTCGCGAAGCGCCTGAAGGTCTTCAGTATGCGGGAAGGGAAAGGCCTCAACCGGCCTCCCGTACCGCATCGGGTACTTCATCGCCTCACATGTGCGCCTTGGCCAACGCGCAATCCGTGACTCAGCGAAGTCCTTCATTGGATGGAGGTATTGCTCCGACGCGAAATCGCTCCACCGCCCCCTAAGCAACCTATCTTCTTCTATGTCGATAATGTCCACATGCTGGAAGGATCGACTGCGGATCGAGGCCCATGCGCGGTGCAGCAGCGCTCTGGCCTTCTGATCGCTCTGCGGAGCGCTGTAGCCGAAGATCGTCAGGTGGAAGGCGGATGCGAAGAGCTTCTGGGCATGCTCCCAAGAGGCTCGGGTGTATGAGTCGGAATACTCCTTCTCCTTCATCGGGTACACGAGAGGAACCTTCGCATAGATCTCTCCACAGTTCGGACAGACCGTGCCATTCGCTCCCCATGTGCACCCCGTCCTGCAAGTGCCAATTCTAACATTCCCGTGCAGGAAGTAGATCCCTGGCAATGGAATTGACCCTCGATTCCTTCGATGGGCGTCAAAAAGGAAAGGGTCCCAGTTGAAGGTAAGAACTGCGTCCCATGATCGCAGTGAGAGCAGAAGCCTGTCGTACATCGTAGCCTGCGCTGGCAGCTCGAGTGCGGTGAAGTAGCCTTGCACACGATGCTCGACTTCTTCGGCCAGCGTGAGGAGCCGGGGATTCGACTTGATGTGCTCGTAGATCTCTTCGAACCCAGCAACGGATCCTGCAGCCATGCCCGCAGCCGAGAGGAGTTCATCCAGGCCTATGCAGTGCGTCACCTCGTTCATTACGGGAACACACCGGCCGTAAGCATCGCCTTTGGGGAAGGCGGCCTTGCTTGCTCCCGCTCCCAACAGAACCACGTGCGGTGAGAGCCGCTCGGGGCTGCGGATCAGTTGTTCAGCCCGCACTACACCCAATCTCGGTGCCTCCGATCCCCTCGTTGGTCTGTCCCAGAACTGAGCACGGTTCTTGCCCGCCTAATGGCTCTCCGGAGTCAACTCGCACACTGCAAAGACCTCCACATCCACCAGCCCTTTGTCCGTGAGCTTGAGCTTGGGGATCACCGGCAGGGCCATGAAGCTCAGCGTCATGAAGGGCTCCGGGAGCGCGCAGCCCAGCGCCCGCGCCGCGGCGGCCAGGCGCTCGAGCCCCGCGGCGGTCTCGGCGATCGGCGCGTCGCTCATGAGACCGCCTACCGGCAGCGGCAGCGCGGCCAGCACGCCCGACTCGTCGGCGACCAGCTTGCCGCCGCCCAGCTCGCGCATGGCGGCCAGGGCCACCTCCATCGCGCGGTCGCTGGCGCCGAGGATGATCAGGTTGTGCGAGTCGTGGGCGACGGTGCTCGCCAGCGCGCCGCGCGCGAGGCCGAAGCCGCGGATGAAGCCGAGCCCCACGTTGCCGGTGCCGCGGTGGCGCTCCACGACCGCCAGCTTGAGCAGGTCGCGCGCGCGGTCCGCCACCAGGAAGCCGCCCTCGCGGCGCGGCGTCTCGATCGCCTCCTCCGTGAGGAGCTGATCGCCCGCGGCGACGATCACGCGCACGCGCGCCGCGCCGCGGTCGGGGATCGCGAAGGGCGTCGCCGAGAGGGCGCCGAGATTCAGGCCCGCGCTCGCCGGCGGCGGACTGGCCGCGGGCTCCTCGAGCAACGCGCCGCCCTCGGCCACCAGGCGTCCCGCGCGGTAGACCTGCCGCACCTTGAAGCTCACGAGGTCCTCGAGCACCACCAGGTCGGCGCGCCGGCCGGGCGCGATCGCGCCGCGATCCGCGAGGCCGAAGTGCTCGGCCGCATTCAGGGTCGCCATCTGGAGGGCGAGCAGGGGATCGAGTCCCTCCTCCACGCAGCGGCGCAGCAGGTGGTCCACATGGCCTTCGTGCAAGAGATCCGCCGGCGTGCGGTCGTCGCTGCACAGCAGCCAGCGCCGCGCGTTTGCCGGCGTCACGCCGCGCACCAGCGCCGCGAGATTGCGCGCGCTCGAGCCCTCGCGGATCATCACGCGCAGGCCGAGCGCGAGCTTGGCCTCGGCCTCGGCCAGCGTCGTGCACTCGTGGTCGGTCTGAATGCCGGCGGCGGCATAGGCCGCGAGTTCACGGCCGGCGAGCCCGGGCGCATGGCCGTCGATCGGCCGCGCGCCCGCGGCGACGAGCTTGGCGAGCACGGCCGGATCGCGGTGGATGACGCCGGGGAAGTTCATCATCTCGGCCAGGCCAAGCACGCCGGGCTCGGCGAGCAGCGCGGCAATGTCCTCGGGGCTGAGCGCCGCGCCCGCCGTCTCGAGATGCGTGGCCGGCACGCAGCTCGGCGCCATGATCGCGATCGAGAGCGGCAGCGCGCGCGCGGCCTCCAGCATCCAGCGCACGCCGGCTGCGCCTTGCACGTTGGCGATCTCGTGCGGATCGGCCACCACCGTGCCCGTGCCGCGCGGCACCACGGCGCGCGCGAACTCGCGCGGCGTCGCCATGCTGCTCTCGATGTGGATGTGCGCATCGATGAAGGCCGGCGCGAGGAAGGCGCCGTTGAGCTCGACCGTGGCGTGCGCCGCGTAACCCGTTCCCAGCGCAGCCACTTCCCCGCCGGCCAGGGCAACCTCGCACTCCATTATAGTGCCGGTGTGCACGCTCACCACGCGGCCGCCGCGCAGCAGCAGGTCGGCGGGCTCGTCCCCCCCTGCAATTTTTATGCGCCGAGCGAGTTGCTCCATGCTTTCCCCTTCCAATCCCGGATTTCCCTGGCTAGAATCCGGCCGTTGCCCGCCCAGGCTACTCCTCCCCAGCGCCGAGGTCAAAGGCCTGCCCATGAATTCCACCCGCCAGCAGCTCGAACTCGAGGCGCGCATTCCCGAGATCATCGGCGCCACGCACCCCGTGCCCCTGCTCGACGGCCGCCTGGTCGACGGCATCTACTTCGACAACGCCGCCTCCACCAAGCCCTTCGCCGAGGTGAGCGCCTTCCTCAAGTCGATCGAGCCCTACTACTCCAACATCCACCGCGGGACGGGCTTCGACTCCATCTACTGCACGCACCTCTACGAGGAGGCGCGGGCGATCATCCTCGACTTCGTGGGCGGCGCGCCGGGCAAGCAGATCGTGATCCCCGTGCGCAACACGACCGAGGGCCTCAACCTGCTCGCAATGACGATGGACCTGGACCGCGAGCGCGACGTGGTGATCACGAGCATCCTCGAGCACCACAGCAACGACCTGCCCTGGCGCGGCAAGGCGAAGGTCGAGTACCTGCCCGCCGACGGCGAGGGTCAGCTCGACCTCGACTACCTCGAGAGCCGCCTGAAGGCCCACGCGGGCGCGGTGAAGCTGGTCTCGGTGACCGGGGCGAGCAACGTCGTCGGCACGGTGACGCCCATCCACGCCATCGCCGCGCTCGCCCACGCCTACGGCGCCAAGGTTTGCGTCGACGCCGCGCAGCTCCTGCCCCACCGCGCCGTCGACATGCGGCCCGAGGGCGACCCGGGGCACCTCGACTTCCTCGTCTTCAGCGCGCACAAGCTGAACTCGCCCTACGGCGAGGGCGCGGTGATCGGCGACTACAGCCACTTCCAAGCCGCGGCGCCCTATCTCCAGGGCGGCGGCACGGTCTACTCGGTGAGCCTCGACCACGTGATCTGGGCCGATCCCCCGGACAAGCAGGAGGCGGGCACGCCGAACATCTTCGGCATGCTGGCGATGGCCAAGGCCCTGCAGATCATGCAGCGCTTCGGCATGGACAATCTCGTCGCGCACGAGCAGGCGCTGACGCGGCGCATGCTCGCGGGCATCCGCGAGATCCCGCGCGTGGCCGTCTACGGCAAGACCGATCCCGAGGATCTCGAGGACCGCCTGGGCGTCGTCAGCTTCACGGTGGCCGGCATCCACCACGCGGAGGTGGCCGCCATCCTCAGCTACGAGGGCGGCATCTGCGTGCGCAACGGCTGCTTCTGCGCCCACCCCTTGATCAAGCACCTGCTGAGCGTGACTCCCGAGCAGGAGGCGACCTTCGAGGCCGCCATTCGCGCCGGGGACCGCAGCGACGTGCCCGGCGCTGTGCGCGCGAGCATCGGCCTGCACAACCGGCTCTGGGAGGTCGAGCATCTGCTCGCCATGCTGCGGCTCATCGCCGAGGAGCGCTGGCAGGGCGACTACGTCCTCGACAGCGCCACCGGCGAATTCCACCCCCGCGGCTTCCGATTCGACTTCGGGAACCTGCCGGGTTTCTAGGCGCCTCCGGCCTTGGCACGACCGCCGGATCGTGCAGCCCAGCCTCGGCGCAATTCCAGCTCGAAGTGGATTCAATGCCGGAATTAGATGCTTGCCTGTAACAGCGTGGTTACAGGTATGGATTCTCTTGCCGTAGGTGCATTGTAGCAGGATTCGCGAACCGCTATACTCGTCCTCGCTCGTTCTTGCGCGCGGAGGAGAGTTCCCCCGTGCGCGACGGACTCGGGTTTCGATGACCGGGGGGTCGACATGTCCAGCACCAAGCGGTGCCTTCGCGTCCTGCTGCCGCTTCTGCTCCTCCTCGCCGGCAGCGTCCAGGCCGCAACCTGGAATGTGCCCGGCGACTTCGCTACGATCCAGGCCGCCATCAACGGCGCGGCCGCCGGGGATCTCATCATCGTGGCGGCGGGGCACTACGAAGAGCAGCTCCACGTCACCACGAACAACCTGTCGATCGTCGGCGCGGGGATCGGGCAGACCTTCATCGACTCGCCGGCCAGCCTCGCCCTCTCCTACACGACGAGCGAGCCGAACTACCCGATCGTCTTCGTCGACGGCTGTGGCGGATTCCAGCTGAGCAACTGCACCGTCGACGGTCTCGGTCGCGGCAACGCCAACTATCGCTTCCAGGGCGTCGGGTTCTACAATGCCGGCGGCGCCCTGACCGATGTGGACGTGAACGGCGTCATGGACACGCCCTTCAGCGGCGCGCAGCACGGCGTCGGCGTCTACGCCTACGCCGACGACCTCCTGCCCCATGCGGTGAGCCTGACCCGCGTCACGGTGAACGGCTTCCAGAAGACGGGCATCGTGCTCGCGGGCGATCCGCTCACGGCCACCCTCGACACGGTCGCCGTCTACGGCCAGGGTCCGACGAGCGTGACCGCGCAGAACGGCATCCAGGCCGGCTACGGCGCGGTCGTCACGGCGACGAACTGCACGGTCGCCGATCTGCACTACACGCCGGCCAACTGGGCGGCCTCGGGCTTCCTAGGCTACCAGGCGGACAGCTTCGCGCTCACGGGCTGCACGGCCGACGCCTGCATGGTCAGCCTCTACATGCAGGACTCCAGTGGCAGCTTCAACGGCGGCAGCGTCGTCGACCCGACCTACGACGGCCTCTACGTCTACGAGACCGGCACGCTGCCGGCGCCGGGCAGTGGCAAGCTCCCCCTGCCGGCGCAGATCCTGACCGAGAACCTGAGCTACCAGCGCCGCGGCACGGTCAGCTTCTCCGTCAACGGCAGCAGCCTCGTCGGCGTGGATGGCCCCGACACCTGGGGCGTCGCCGCCTTCGGCTACGGCACGGTCAGCCTGACGGTGAGCAACAGCCTGGTTTCGCACTGGGACTACGGCCTGGTCGCCTACGACTACGGCGGCGCGAGCATCACCACGACGGTCAACAACAACCGGCTCCTGGACAACCTCAGCTTCGGCATGTACGCCAACACGCCGGCGGCGCAGAACGCGGAGCGCAACTGGTGGGGCGACACGGACCCGAGTGACCAGGTGGGCGATCCCAGCAAGGTCGACTTCAGCCCCTGGTGGAACGCGGGGCCCGGCACGAGCCCGATGCCCCTGGGCACGAACGACTCGATCCAGGCGGCGATCGACCTGGCGACTCCCGGCGCCACGATCAGCGTCGCCGCCGGCAGCTACGAGGAGCAGCTCGAGATCGCCAAGGCGATCTCCCTCGAGGGCGCCGGCGAGGGACTGACGACGATCGTCTCCCCCACCGCGCTGCCGCTCCATTTCACGACCAGCGCCGACAACTACCCGGTGATCTATGTCCACGACACCG
>VGXI01000173.1 GCA_016873475.1 bacterium
GTCCCCGCGTGGAAGACCTGATCGCCCGCGCGCCTGAGCTCGCCCCGCTGCTCGAGGATCTCCATCACGCCCGGGGCGAGCGGGCCGAAGAGATCCTCGTCGGCCGGCGTGAGCGGCAGCTCGAAGGCCGCGCAGCGCAGGTGCGGCAGCAGGATGAAGGGGTTGCCGTGGTCGGCCACGGCCTGCTCGGGGTTCTGCCGGAAGAAGAACTCCGGGTGGCGCATCAGGTACTGGTCGATGGGGTCGTTGTGGCCGACGAGGATGGCGCAGCTCTCCGCCTCGCCCCGCCCCGCGCGGCCCGCCTGCTGCCAGGTGCTGGCCACGGTCGGCGGCAAGCCGACGAGGATCGCCGCGTCGAGGCTGCCGATGTCGATGCCCAGCTCCAGCGCGTTCGTGCTCGAGACGGCCATCAGCTCGCCGCTGAAGAGCTGCCGCTCGATCTCGCGGCGCTCCTCGGGCAAGTAGCCGCCGCGGTAGGCGCGGATGCGTGCGGCCAGGTGCGGCGCCTCGCGCAGCAGGGCGTCGCGACAGTAGCGGTAGATGAGCTCGCTCGAGACCCGCGTGCGGCTGAAGCAGATCACCTGGTGGCCGCGGCGCACGAGGCGCACGAGCAGCTCCTTGGCCTCGCCGTTGGCGCTGCGCCGCTCACCGGTCGCCGATTCCAGCGGCGGCGGGTTCCAGAAGTAGAACTGCTTGGGCCCGCGCGGGCTGCCGTCCTCGTCGATCAGGGTGACCGGCGCGCCGACGAGCGCCGCGGCGAGGTCGCGCGGGTTGCCGATCGTCGCGCTCGACATGATGAAGACGGGGTCGGACCCGTAGTGCCGACAGACGCGGCGGAGCCGCCGCATCAGCGCCGCCACGTTGGAGCCAAAGATGCCGCGGTAGCTGTGGATCTCGTCGAGCACCACGAAACGCAGGTTCATGAAGAAGCGCGCCCAGCGCGTGTGGCCGGGCAGGATGCCGCCGTGGAACATGTCGGGGTTCGAAAGCACGAGCCGCCCCTCGGCGCGCAGGCGGCGCCGCGTGTGCGTGCTGGTGTCGCCGTCGTAGGTGCCCAGGCGCAGGCGGCCGAGTTCGGGCAGGCTCTCGGCGAGGCGCTGCGCGGTCTTGAGCTGGTCCTGCGCGAGGGCCTTGGTGGGGAACAGGTAGAGCGCCGTGGCCTGCGGATCGGCGAGCAGCGTCTCGAAGACGGGCAGGTTGTAGCAGAGCGTCTTGCCGCTGGCCGTGCCCGTGACCACCACCAGGTTCTCGCCGCGGCGCGCGGCGTCCAGCGCGCGGGCCTGGTGCAGCCAGAGCTGCCCAATGCCATCTGCCGCCAGCGCGGCGCGCAGGCTCTCGGGCAGCGGCGACTCGGGATCGGCGAAGCGCGCCTCGCGGGCCGGTAGCCGCTCGCTGTGGACGAGGCAGCCCTCGCGCCCCGGCTCGGCGGCCAGCCCCGCGACGATCGCCGCCAGTTCCCCCGCCGGCGCCGGGCGGGGTGAGCGCGCCCGGACACCGGCGGGGCCCTGCCAAGAGTCGAGGTCGAGGGTCGGAGCTTCGGCGGGACTTGCCGCCGCGGCAGCCCGCCCCCGGGGGCGGGTCGGGCGCGGCGCGGGCGCGGGCGCCGCAGCGGGGGCGGGCGCGCTCGCGGCCGCGGGGGCGAGCGCGGCGGCGCTCCGCTGCCCCGCCCGGCGCAGCGCGCGGCTGCTCGCGTGATCGGCCTCGGGCAGCGGCGCATGCGGACCCATGGGCGAGGGCCGCGCGTCCTCGCCGGCGAAGGCGTGCGTCTTCCGCCAGGGACCGAGGCGCTCGGCGGCCGTCAGCTCGCGGCCGCAGGTCGGGCAGGCATCTCCCTCCTTGGCCAGATGGCGCGCCGGCGCGGTGGCCGCCGACCCCACGGCCAGCGGGCGCCGTTCGGCGGCGGGCACTGCGGGCGGATCGGCGGGGAACTGGAAGCCGATGGGACGGCTCGAGCGGCGGGCCATGGCTGGACCTCCGGCGCGCGTTGGCGTTCGGGGGAGGACCGCCGCCGACTCGAGAAACTACTCTACGGATGTATAGCTGTCAAGCGGGGAGTGCGGATGGGACCAGAGGGCCCAGCGGAGTCGGGTGCGGCTAGCTGCTTGCGGTTCAGGCGCCAGCGGCTCGGCGGGTCACCTTCCTCGAACGGCATCGAGCAAGGCGGCGGCGAAGCCGACCACATCGGCCTGGATCTCGTCGTCGGGGCCACCTTGGAGGAACTCCGCGACCCGGCGGGGACCCACGCCGTCGTGATCGAGGAAGTCGTCACGCAGAACCTGGAGCGCCTTCTGCGCCTCCTCGTCGCCGAGCAGCGGTCGCAGGCAGGCGGCGACGTCCGCGACGCCCGCGCCGAAGTTGCGAACGAGGTAGTAGAGGTCGTAGGCATCCTTGTTCTCGCCGCGCCCTCGGAAGGCGAGCGACTTGAGCACCACGAAGGCGCCTGGGCCGCAGACCCAAACCTCGCGCGTCGCCTTCTCGCCGAGAATCGTCTGACCGTCGATCCGGACGCGCCGGCGATCTTGGAACGCGAGCTTTAGGCCCGGTGCGATGACGGCGGCGAAGTCCGGCTCGATGTCGCGGAGCGTGCCGCCCTGGTCAGTCGCCAGCGACGGTGGGATGAGAAAGTCCACGGTGACCGAGCCGAGTCCCGTGATGCGCCAGCGCTGCCTCGTCGGCCGCCCCTCGTCGGTCTGGTCCTGCGTGAACCCGGCGTCTCGCAGCCGCTCGGTGAGCGCGCGGTACCTCCCCTCGTCGAGAAGCGCGAGCCTAAGCCCGATGTCGAGGTCCATGGTGCCGACGTGAGCGGATGCGCCCTCGGGCAGAGCGCCCGGATCGATGAGCAGCGAGGGGACCAACCCGCCGACCACGACGACCTCGTCCATCAGATCGCCGAGCTTGGTCGCGACATACAGGCAGGTGGCCCGCACGAGCTCGACCTGCTCGCTGCTATACTCCCACGCGCGCTTGGGCTTGTCAGCCACGATGGCTCCAGGTCAGCAGTTCGGTCCGCAGGCGATCGGCCGCCTCGGCTGCACGCTCGGCGTGGCCCTTGAGATCGACGTAGACCTGCGCGGGATGCACGCAGCGAATCCCGTCCTTCTCGGCGGCGCCCTGGAACACGCCTTCGTCGTTGGGGACGACGAGCCAGAGGTTCGCCCCGCGCGCGTCCTCGCGAAAGCCCAGACGATCGAGCAACTCGGACGAGGGGTCGGCCGGCAGGTAGACGGTGGCGATCCGGAACGCGGCGAAGCGCGTCAGTGCCCATGCCGCGGCGAGACCCGTCGCGGCATGTTCGATCTTCTGCTGGGTCAAGGCGTCCGCCACGAAGCGAAGCAGCGCGTCGCCGGAGCGGGCGGCGATGTGCCCCTGAAGCACGGTGTGCTTCGAGAACTGGTAGGCCTCGCGCCAAGAGTCGAGCAGGAGGGCCGGATCTTTCGCACGGACGGCGCCGCGCTCGTCCCGGATGAGGTAGTCCTCGGCCGCCAGGCGCGCGACGAGGCGGCTCGTCATGCCCTCATCGAGGCCGGTGGCGCGCGCGATCTCGCGTTGGGTCAGCGACTCCCCCGCGTGGATGAGGAGCCAGCGAACGATGCGCGAGCTCTTGGGCGCGAAGACGCTGCGGGGGCGGCCGGCGGTCTTGAAGCGGTTGGGCTTGCCCTCGACGATCACGCGCAGGCCCGGGCCGACGATGTGCGCGTTGCCCGAGAGGTCGAGCCAGGCGACGCCGGCCTCCTCGCACGCCTTCCGACCGACCTCGCCCATGAAGGGAACTGCCACGAGCGGCACGCTGCGGCGCCGGATGCGCGCCGCGCAGGCCTTGACCTTCTTCGCAGCGGCGGCAATCGGCGCGGCAGCCGTGGACTTGATTGCCACAACAACGAAGGTGGGCCCGGCGGCGACGAGCAGGTCGGCGCCGCTTGCGTCATCTGCGCGCACCTCGAGATCGCACAGCCCGACTCCCAGGAGTCCGGCCAGGACCTCGGGCACCTTGACCGCCATGCGGCCCCGTTCGGCTTTCGGTTCCATGCTTGACTAAATAGGCCACCTTGCCCGATTTGTCAAGTTGGCTTTTTCTGTCAAACGACTCGGCATTTCGGAGGCACTCCTATCGCCGGCTCGCGGACTGCTCCCCGCTGCCTGGCACGATCGGGCGCCCAGGCGCGCTGTTCAAGGTTCAGTCCACCGGCGCGAACTTCGCGATGCGGTTGTTGCTCGTGTCGGCCACGTGGACGTTGCCGTCCGCATCGACGGCCACGCCTGCCGCAACAGGCCCGTCGTGGAGTGCGAACTGGCCGTCGCCGGAACCGGTCTCGCCACAGGCCAGCGTGAACTCGTAGTCGGGACTCGCCGTCGACAGCGAGCTCGGATCGCTGCCGCAACCGGCCCCCGCGATGAGGAGGAGGACAGGATCCACCGCCATCGACAATGCGGCTTGAAGCACCCGGGGATCATGGTACAGTCGGCCCGGAGCACGCGACTTCTCAGCCGGCGCCGATGCCCGAGGCCATCATCAAGCAGCCCCCAGTCAGCCCGAGGCCATGACCCGGATCTGCTACATCGCCGATGCGAACAGCGTTCATACTCGGCGCTGGATCGCGCCGCTGGTGGAACAGGGCTGCGAGGTGCACCTGCTCTCCTTTCGCCCCGTTCGGCAGGCCTTCGCGGGGGTCACGGTGGTCGACCTCACGCGCGTGTTCAACACCCCCAAGCTGCGCTTCGCCTACTGGGGCTGGTGGATCCATCGCTATCTGAAGCGCGTCGATCCCGACATCCTGCACGCCCACCAGCTGACGGGCGCAGGCTGGCTCGGGGTGCTGGCCCGCCGTCACCCTTTCATCGTCAGCGCCTGGGGATCCGATCTGCTGGTCGAGCCCCAGCGGTCCCGCTTCCGGCGCCTCCTGCTCCAGCGCGTGCTGCGCGCCTGCGATGCGCTCACCGCCCCCTCGCGCACGACGCTCGACGCCGCCGAAGCGCTGGGCGTGCCCGCCCGCAAACTGCATCTGATCCCCTGGGGCATCGAGACCGGCGTCTTCCGGCCCGAGCCGGCGGATCGCGCGCAGACCCGCGAGCAGCTCGGCCTCGCGGCGACGGCGCGGATCGTGCTTTGCACGCGCGCCCTGACCCCCCTCTACAATCTGCATGTGCTGCTGGCGGCCTTCGCCCCGGTCTGCCGCCAGCTCCCGGATTCGCGGCTGGTGCTGCTCCGCTACAATGCCGATGCGGGCTACGCGGACACGCTCGAGAAGCGGGCCGCCGCCCTGGGGCTGGCCGAGAAGGTCCTCTGGCTGCCGGCCCAGCCCTCCCTGGAGGCCATGGCCAGGCTCTACCGCGCGGCCGACCTGACCGTGTCGATCCCCGCATCCGAGGGCTACGGCTTCTCGGTGCTCGAAGCCATGGCCTGCGGCTGTCCGACGCTGATCTCCGATCTTCCCGTCTTCGATCCCGAGCTGGCGCAGGGCGTCCACACGATCAAGGTGCCCGTCGGCGACCAGCAGCAGACCAGCGCCGGCCTGCTGGACCTCCTGGAGAACCAGCCCCTGCGCGAGCGCCTGAGCCGCGAGGGACTGGCCATCGTCCGCGGGCAGGGGGTTGAAGTGCGCCTGCAGCAGGTCGCCCGCCTCTATGCGGCAGCGACCGGCGATGCCCGAGCGACAGCCGGAGCGGCCCCCTGAGTATGAGCATGAGCATGAGCAAACTCCACGTCGTCATGCCGCTCTCGAATGCCTATCGGCCCGATCCCCGGGTCGAGCGCGAGGCGCAGGCCCTGGCCGCAGCCGGCCATCGGGTCAGCATCATCGCCTGGGATCGCCAGGCGAAGCTCGCGCCGCGCGAGCAGCAGGGCGGCGTGGACGTGATCAGGGTGCAGGGCGTCCACTCGGTCCACGGCGCGGGCTGGCGGCAGCTCTTCCACCTGCCGCGCTTCTGGCGCGCGTCGATCCGCCTGGCCCTGGCGCTGCGGCCGGACGTGCTGCACTGCCACGACCTCGACACGCTCTACATCGGTTGGCAGCTCAAGCGGCGCCTGGGCTGCAAGCTGATCTACGACTCCCACGAGCACTATCCCGCCGTGATGTCGCTCTACCTGCCGGCGCCGCTGATCAAGGCGCTGGCCGTATGGGAACGCTGGCTGATGCGCCAGGTGGATGCCACGATCACCGCCAGCACGCTCCTGCGGGACGAATTCCGGGAGCGCAGCGCCAGCCCGGTCGTCTCGCTCGGCAACTACCAGGAGCTCTCCGCCTATGCCGCCGTCACCGCCGACGAGGTCGCGGCGCTGCGCCGCGAGCTGGGCGCCTCGGCGGAGGATCTCCTGGTGGCCTACATCGGGGCGCTGCCCCGGGACCGCATGCTGCTGCCCTTGATCGCCACGGCGGCGCTGCTGCCCGATGTCGGGTTCCACCTGTGGGGAGATGGCCTGCAGCGCGCCGAGGTCGAGCGCGCGGCGGCGGCGCACCCCAACGTGACGGTCCACGGCTGGCTGGCCGCTCATGCCCTGCCGCGCCACTTCCGGGCCATGGACATCATCTACTACTGTCTGCGGGCGGACTACCCCGGCGCCGTCTACAACGCGCCCAACAGCCTGTCGCACGCCATGCTCGGCGGCCGGCCCATCATCGCCAACGACGTGGGCGACCTGGGGCGCATCGTCCGGACGACGCACTGCGGCCTGGTCATCGACGAGACGACGCCCGCGCGCATCGCC
>VGXI01000174.1 GCA_016873475.1 bacterium
AGATGTCGTCGCCGCCCTCGCGGTCGCTCACGAAGAGCAGGGTCTTCTCGTCCAGCCAGGCGAGGTCCTTTTCGCGCGCCACCGTTTCGGTGAGGCGCACGCAGTCCTTCAGCTCGCCCTCGCGCACGAGCCCCGCGTAGAGCTCGCCCTCGACGACGAACGCGAGTTGCGTCTCGCCGGGCCCGAAGGCGAACTCGGTGGCGCCCTCGGCCATCAGGCGGCGAGTGACGGCGTTGGCCTTGTCGTCGGCGGGGCAGTCGATGGCCGGCGAGACGGGCGTGCCGCCCGCTGTGGGCAGGACCCAGAGGCGGCCCTCGGACTCGAAGGCCGCCCAGCGGCCGTCGCGGCTGACGGAGAGAAAGCCCATGTCGTCGGCGAGCCGCGAGATCTGCACAGGCGCGCCTGCGGCACCGAGGCCCGCCGCGCTGACGGCGAGGTCCTGCCGCCAGAGGTTCTTCACGCCGTCCTCGCGCTCGCTCTGGAAGAAGAGCGCGCGGCCGTCGCCGCTCCAGTGGGGGAGGTCGTCGTCGCCGGGCCAGTCGATGAGCTGGAGGCTCGCACCGCCTGCGGTGGGTCGCAGCCAGAGGTCGCGGCTCGCGGGGCCGCGGTAGCCGCGCCGCCACCACTCGGTCGCGCCGCGCACGTAGGCGATCCACTGACCGTCGGGGCTCAGGCGCGCGGCCCAGGCCTGGTCCTGGATCACGCGGACGGGCCGCCCGCCCGCGCGCGGCACCGCGTAGAGCAGGAACTCGCGGCTCTCGCGGCTGGAGCCGAAGTAGAGCGTCCTGCCGTCGGGGCTCCAGTCGTAGAGCTCGTCGTGGTCGCTGTGGACGGTGAGGCGTTCGGGCACGCCGCCCGCGGCCGGCACGACGAAGAGGTCGGCGTTGCCGTAGCGGTCGCTCGTGAAGGCGATCTCGCGGCCATCCGGCGACCAGCGGGGCTGGGCGTCGTAGGCCACGTGGTCGGTGAGCTGGCGCGCGGGGCCGCCGACGCGGGGCGCGACCCAGAGGTCGCCCTGCCAGGAGAAGGCGAGCTGGCTGCCGTCGGGGCTGAGGGCCGGGTGCCGGGCGCCGAAGGGCTCGAGCGCCCCCGCGGTGGGGGCGAGAGCAAAGAGCGCGAGCGCCAGCAGGGCGCCGCGGGACGCGTGGCGAATCGACATGGGGTCCTCCCTGGCAGGCGGGGGTCAGCGCGAAGCGGGCAGTGTAGCACGGGGGCAGTGCTCACGCATTGCTCAGAAGCCGCGTGCCAGCCGGAGGTGGCTACTGGGTCAACCGCACGCGCAGAGCGGGAAACCGAGCATCTCACAGAGAATTTGTGTAACACAAAGGTGTCACTGCGGACAAACACTTACTCCTCAATGGAAGATCTCAGCAGTTTCCGCTTGCGCCACTGCCGCAAGTATGTGCTAGATCAATACAAGCCGAGGGGGTCTGATATGATCTTGGGGAAGCTGCACCGTCCAAGCGTCCGTTTCTGTTCGATCTTCGCACTTGCCGTCTTTCTGGCGGCCCCGGCTCCAGTCGGGGCCTTTTTGTTTCGAGGCTGCGAGGACACGCCTAGCCTCGAATGCGCATCCGGCGAAGCGCCGGTCTCCGTAGAGGAGTACTATCCGGCCATTTTCGACAGCAATCCAGTCTTCAAGAACCACTTCGACGTCTACGTCTGTTGGAGGCCAGGTACTGCCGAACAACCGGGCGCACCGTACGCACGCTGGAATGTAGCCGATCTCCAGGAGTTCGCGAACTACATCGTCGACCCCCGACTGGGGGACGAGGCCGGTCTCGCGAAGCTCGTCCTGGACTACTTCGGCGAGGATGTCTTCCCCGCGAACGACCACTTCGGCATCAACACCGCCGTGCAAGGGCAGAACCAGGATGTGGGCTTCTTCAAGATCTACCTCTTCGACACTTGCCGCTGGATCACCGCCGGGGTGGACTACATCAGTGCGCACATCGAAGGCACAGGCGGACAGTACCTGCTTCCCGAGGTCGTGGCGCACGACGCCTTCTTGCACGAGTGGCAGCACGTCTGCCACAAGACCTGGATGCGCGTCGGCTACGGCATCGATAGCTTCGATACCTTCAATGAGATGTGCTCGGTGCTTGCGGTGGCCAAGTACGGGCGGGAGATTACGGGCACGGGAACCTCGCCGTACGAAACTTCGATTGCGAATCACTTCGGCGACAGGAACTTCACCTCTGCCTGCATGAACGCGGTGCCCGTCAACCAGGACGACGACCCGCCCGTTCCGCCCGTGTGCGAGGCGATGTACGGCAACGTCTACAACGACTGGGCGATGTTCGCGATCTACCTGGACAATGTGTTCACGCTGCCGAGGCAGGCGCTGGAAGACAGCCTCGTCTACCGCTGGATCCGGGAGTTCACTCCCACCGCGGAAGGCGGGCGGAAGTACCATCACGATTTCCCAGGGCTCGGCACGGTGCTCGATGATGACCAGCTCGACCACCTCTTCTCGTCATCATCGGCAAGCCCGCAGCAGCGCGTGAACGAAGCGTACCGCGGTTATGCCATGGCGAAGTTCCTGAACCTCCAGACCCCTGCGGCTGGCCAGGAGATCTACCAGTGGCGAAGCGGGGCGCAGCCCCAGGAGCTGTACAACTTCCTCCAAGATGCGAACGGCTACTGCTACGACAACATCCACACGTTTCCACTCTACCACGACTGCACGACGGCCCGGCAGGAAGTCTCAGGCTGGCAGCGGAGCGACGTGTACTGGCCGACTGACTGCCAGGCGGACGAGTACTCCTGGTATGTCTCCGAGTGGGAGAAGCGCCGTTTGGTGGGCGTGCAGACTTACGCGAGCAACTACATCGTCTTGCGCCCCCCCGTGGGGGCCGGCGGAGATCTCAGCTTCAGCCTGCGGTTCCTCGATGAGTACCCGTGCATGCACTGCCCGCCAGCTCCGCCCGACGTCTACTCGATCCAGCAGAAGGCTGCGAGCTACGAAGGCCAGGCGATGCTTGCCGTGGATCTCATCGGCTACGATCTGCCGTTCCCGCCTGCGCAGCTAGATCCGGGGACTAACGGCCTGGACGAGTACGGCAGTCGGATGCGCGTCATCGAGACCGAATGGCTAGAGCCCGCCCCCAACCAGGTCGTCGATTTCAACCTCGGGAGCTTCGGCACGGTCGATAGCGATATCAACGCCGTGGCCATTGTACTGTCGGTGGTGCCGAAGGAAGGGGGTTTGGGGAACAACACGAACTCGATGGTTCCTTTCGAGTATCGCTACCAAACGCTCCCGTCGAACATCGCCCTCATCCCCAGCGTGATCGACGAAAGCAACTGCCCTTACGTTGTCGCGGCGGGGACGACGGCCTGGGTCCTGGGCGAGGTGGTCATCGAACCGGGGTGTGAGCTCTGGCTAGAAGAGGGCGCGAGGGTCTACTTCCGTGGCTCCGAAGCCAAGATCACGGCGGCAGGTGGCTCGCTGATCGCGAGGGGAAGCGCGGCCGCGCCGGTGGAGTTCCTGCCCTCGATCCATCCCGACGACACCAACACCGACTACGCAGGGCTTTTCGCAGAGGACATGGGCCTGATCGATCTCCAGTACTGCCAGCTCAACGACGCGGTGCAGATTGGCGCGGACAACGCAATCGTGAGGATCGCCAACTCGATCGTCTACATGGCCGAGAACGATAACAACGCGATCGTGCTCGATCTCCAGAATGGGCCGCGCGACCCAGCCTTCGTGAGCTGCGAGATCTCGAATGTCAATCGCATCTGGCTTGGGTCGGGTAGTGGCCGATCGGCTGAGATCGAGGGCTGCATGATCACGCAGCGCGAGGACTTTCAGTCGCTGCTCTCGATCCCGCCGCCGCTCGTCTACTGCATTGAGGGCTCGCTCTCGATCTCGGAGACGACGCTGTATTTCCTTCGGACCGGAATCCAAGTCGGAGAGAAGTATATGCCTGGTGCACCGAAAGCGACCCTCGGGCCCTATCTCACCCTCAGGCCACATCCCGCCGCGGCGGCGCCGGAGACCGGCATTCAGGGGCGGGGTGCGGCTGAAATCGAGGCCAGGTATTCCGAGATCTGGGACGTGCGCGTCGGTGTCAAGGTCTGGGACAGCGCGGAGTATGTGATGGACCATTCGAAGATCCATGGCTGCGAATATGGGTTGGTCAGCTACGCAAGAAACGGCGTCGTCGACTTGGGAAGTGAGGGTGGCGCAAGTTCCGGAGAGAACTTCATCGCACCCTCAACAACCCTGGCGGACTGCTGGAGGACTATCCCGCAGACAGGGGACTGCGTGCTGGACCCCACTGCGGTGGACATGGTTCGGGTCTATAACGCCACGACGACAACGATCACGGCGGAGCGCAATTCCTGGGGGACCTGCGAAGGCTATCTGGATGACTACGGCCTGGATTGCATGTGCCCCTCGGCATTTTTCCCGCCGAACCCCGTTCGCGTCGACTACTCGCCGTGGACGCCGATGTGGCAGATGGTAGCGTGCGAAAGCCATCCTGAGCCGCCAGGGTTCTTCCTTGGCGCAGGGGCCGCTCCGCTGGAGGCTGAGGGAGCCTGGCCAAACCCTTTCAATGGGCAGATCCAGTTCAGGTTTGGGCCCAGTGGCGCGACATCGAGCCTCGAGATCTTCGACATCCTTGGCAGGAAGATCCGCGACATCGATGCCGTCGTTCTTGAAAGCGGAGATAGGGAGTTCATCTGGCGCGGGGAAACCAACGCAGGGCAAGCCGCCACATCGGGTGTCTACCTCTACCGCCTTACAGATCCAGGGCAAACGCGCAAGGGGAAGGTGGTCTATGTCAAGTAAGCTGTCTCATCTCGGGCTCCGAATGCTCCCAGGGTTCCTTGGCGCGGTACTTGGCCTGTGCTCGACCGTTGCCTGGGGGCTGCAAATCACGGAGGTGCCGCTGGCGATGCGGCAAGACGAGTCAGGCTCGGGCCTGCTGGCCGACATCTCGCTTCCGGATAGCCTGGCTGGAATGGGGCAAATCGTGCTAGAATTATCGGTGCAGACCCTTGGGCTGCCTTCGGCCGAAGACCTTCTCCTGGAGCTTCGGCTCGTCTGTGTTGCCGAGGGAGAGGAGGTGGAGTTGCTCAGTGCGATCGATCTCTATCCGACAGGCGGAGACGGAGCGACACGCCACGTGCTGTTCGACCTATCGGCTCTCGCCGCTGGCGACTCCTTGCCTTGCACGATAGGGAATTCAACGCTCCGTCTTCTTCCCTTAGACGAGAGAGTACGAATTATGCCGGAGGAGGGTAGCGATGCTCTGGGGCAGATGGTTCGCTTCTAGGTGCTTGACCTTTGTTGCCCCATGCGCGGTGATCTCCATCATCGCGCTCGGCGGGTGCCCGGCCGCGGCAGAACCTCGTGGACTGCTCTCCATCGACATCCATGATGGAGTCCCTTATGCACCAATCCTAGTCGCATCGCCCTCTGCCATCGCTGGCAACTTCATGACCTGGGTGGACACCTGGGGCGAGGGCTTCATTGTCCAACGAATGTGGTTCTATCATGGAGGCAGCTACGCCGAGTCGGGTGTCCCCTATGAGATCCACCTCATTGAACGCAATCGCTTCGAGGGAGGCGTAGAGTACTTCTCCCTCATCGCCTCGTTTCAACGGGAGACGACCTGCAACTACTGCTGGGAGGAAACGGGGCCGCTCTACTGGTCGCCGATCGGCGGCTCGAACGAGGAGTCTACCTTCGGCGTGTTCATTCGCCCCTCCTCGCATGGTGGTGCGCTGGGAGGAAGACCGCTTCTCTGGCGGGATCGCTACGCCAATCACACGCACCTCGCGGCTCTCCTGAACGTGTACTTCGGGTCGGGGCCGGCTGCGGCCGGCGATCGCGACCTGTACGAGCTGAACTACTACTTCAGCGACTACGGGCAGGGCGAAGTGCTGCTGGGCATGGAGATCGAGAGCTCGGTGATCGTCCCCACGGAATCCTCGAGCTTCTCGGCAGTGAAGTCACTGTACTGAGGCTGACGGCCGGGGCGTGACAGCGCGTAGACCCGCCGCAGCCCTTGCGCTATGCTGCGGGCATGACGCCCGACGCCCACTACCGCCTCGTCTACACCCCGCCCGGTGGCGCTGAGGAGGAGCTGTTGCTCGCGCCCGAGCGCAGCTACCGCATCGGCCGCGCACTCGGCAACGAGCTGCCGCTGGCCGATCCCTCGGTCTCGCGCCATCACCTCGAGCTGCGCTGGGAGGGCGATCGCTGGCATGCGCGCGATCTCGGCAGCCGCAACGGCAGCAGCCTGAACGGCCGGCCGCTCAGCGGGGAGGCCGTCCTCGCGCCCGGCGACCGTCTCCAGCTCGGCGACGTGGAGCTGTTCCTCAAGGGCGCCGCGCCGCAGGCCGAGGACAGCGGCGCGCTCACCGTCGTCGACGGCGAGCTGGGCCACACCCTGCGCAGCCTGGACACCGAGCACTTCCTCGGCGACCCCTCGCGGCCGCCGACGCCCGGCCGGGGGAGCGTCTTCCAGCGCCTGGACCGCGCCGCGCACAGCCTGCTCACGCGCTGCCCGCACGAGGCCCTGCCCGAGCGCATCGTCGAGCTGGTGGGCACCGTCCTTGCGCCCGACCGCGCCATCCTGCTGCTGCCGCCGGCGGGCCTCGCCCTCGAAGCGACGGCCGACCTCG
>VGXI01000175.1 GCA_016873475.1 bacterium
CCCCCGCGTCAATGGGGCGCAGGCGAGGGCACCCGCCTCGACTCAGCCTTCGGATTCGCTCGGCGAGTGCCCTCGCCCACGCCTCAACGAAGTAGCACGAGCTTGCGCGACAGCGCGCCGTGCGGGCCGAAGATCCGCAGCAGGTACACGCCGGCTGGCAGGTCGACGGCGGCGAGGGCGAGCGCGGCTGTGCCGGCGGGATAGTCGGCCGCGCCGAAGCGCGCCAGGCAGCGGCCGCGCAGGTCGTAGAGGGCGGCGCCGTAAGGGCCAGGCCGGTCGATGCGCAGCGCGAGGCGCAGCGGCCCCGCGGCCGGCAGCCAGGGATTCGCTGGGGCCTCGCTCAACGCGAAGCCCAGCGCGGGGGGCGTGAGGAGGGGCGGCTCCGCTGCGGCGGGGTCGGCGTCGCTCCAGACCAGCTCGTCCAGCGCGATGAAGCCACCCGGGCCCTGGGCGCGATCCTCGATCTCGAGGTTGGCCGCGAGCCCGCGCAGGCTGCGAGTGTCCCAGGCCCGCGGGACGAGCGGCAGTCCCTCGCCCCCCGGCACCCCGGTGCCGGTGCCGCCCGGTGGCGTCGCCCGGAAGAGCAGGGCGCCGTCGCTGGCCCGGCGCAGGCTGAGCGCGCAGGAGTCGGCGTGGCCGGCGCCGCCGATCAGGAAGTCCAGCCGCGCGCCCGTCACGAGGAACTGCGGCGAGCGCGCGCGCCCCACGGCGGCGGTGCCGAGGCTGTCGCCCACCTGGCTGGCGACGCCGCCCGTCACCGAGCGGTAGGCCTCGAAGCTGCTGAGCCAGGAGTGGCCGACGTAGCCGCTCGGCAGTGCGGCGCCGCGGGCCATCGGATTGTCTTCGAAGGTAGGTGCGAGCGCGAATGGGTTCGGCCCGCCGGGGAGATCCGTGAGCGTCCAGCCGATCAGGCCCTGGCGGTCGTGGAGCGCGGGCGGCCAGAGCGCGGGCGCGAGGTCGAGGAGATCGAACTGGATGGCGAAGTTGTGAACGCCCCACTCAAGGTAGTTCTCGTGACGGCTGAAGAGGCAACGGGTCGCGCTCGGCGGCGCCCAGGCCGGGTCGACCGCGAGCGCGGCGGGCAGGGGCGTCAGCTCGGGCGCCGCGCCCTCGTCGATCTTGATCGCGGCGGCGAGATCCCAGGGCCCGCGCCAGTCGGGGGCGGCCAGCGCGCTCGTCCCGAACACGCCCGCGCGCGTGAAGAGAAGCCGGCAGGCGCCGCTGCCTGCCGCTTCGGGGAAGCAGAGCTGCGGGCTCTCGAGCGCACCCGCGTCGGGCGCGACGATCAGCGGCCCTCGGTCCGCGAAGGCGGGTGGACCGATGGCAGCCGCAGGCGCGGCGGCCAGGGCGAGCGCGCCCAGGCCGCTCGCCGTCCGCGCGCAGGTGAGCAGGAAGAGCGAGTCGCCGGCGGCGAAGAGGAAAGGATCGCGGCAGTCCGCCCAGTCCGTTTCGCTCCAGCTCGCCCAGGCGCCCGGCCGGTAGATCGGCGCGGGCTCGCGCGACCACTGCTCGAGATCCGCGCTCCAGGCCAGCGCGATCGACTGGCTGCCGGCACCGTTCACGGCGGTGAAGAGGATCGCCCAGCGCGCGCCGGCGGGGCGCCAGGCGGCGGGGAGCATGGCCGCCGGCAGCACCTGCGGCGCCCAGAGACTCCGCTCGCCGGGGTCGACCGCCAGCGGGGCAGCGTGCTGGACCCAGCGCCGCAGGTCCTCGCTGCTCGCATGGCCCAGGCTCGGATCGCTGCCGCCGCCCAGCGCGCCCCGCGTGTAGAAGAGGTGGAATCTGCCCTCCGCGTGGATGAGGCTGTGGTCCTTGACGCGGTGGCCCCGCTCGATGAAGACCGGCTGCTCGAAGTCGCAGAGCGGCTGAGCGCTCGCCGCCCGGCCGCGGAGGCAGTCGGAGAGGGCGAGGAGTTGCAGCCAGAAGAAGATCCTGTGCCCGCGCATTGCCCTACCTTGGCAGCGCGGAGCGCCCTGCCGGGCCTTCCCACCGCCACGGGTTGATTATCTGTCTATTCGACAAGCCATTGCAAGTCGGGCCCGGCACCTGGCCGCGGGGCAGAGGCAGACTCGACCCTGAGGGGTTCGACTGGGGTCGGCGTTGACGTGCAATTTCTGATCGGGTACACTTGATCCGTGCCGGCAGGCTCGGGCCGAGGGGCACTACCGTGGGGCTGGCCGTTCCATGGGAACGCCTCTTGAGTCACTGGCAATCCAAACGAGCTCCTAGGAGGACAGCTGATGAAGAAACTGCTTTCGACCCTGGCCATCCTGGCCATGTTCGTGGCGCCGGCTTTCGCGCAGAACATGAGCGGTGGCTACGTGAACCTGATCTCCCCGACGACGGTCAACCCGGGCGACACGGGCGTCATGTTCACTTTCTACGTCTACAACGGCAGCCCGGACACCGAGTGGACGAAGAACGTGATCTTCACCTTCCCCACCTGCTTCACCGTGACCGCCGGCTCCTACAATGACGGCGGCCTCGGCTGGGTGTTCAACTTCGTGGCGGCCGGCAATGTCGGCAGCTTCCTTGATGGCGACGGCGGCTGGGGCGAGATCTACGACGGCGACGGCGGCTACTTCTACGTGACCGTCGATGTCGGCGGTGGCTGCCCCGCGGGCCCGGCCCAGGTGGCCTGGCAGCAGGACGGCGATGTCTGGGGCAGCCCGCCTCACTTCATCACCGGCGTCTGCGACTTCACGATCGGCGGCACCGCGGTCGAACCCTCGACCTTCTCCAGCGTCAAGGCCCTGTATTAGTCAGCGCCTGCGCGTTCCGATTCGACCCGTGGCCTCAAGGCCGCGGGTTTTTTCTTTTGCCGACGCCCGCGCTCCGGCATTGAGCCAGGGCCGCCGGCTGGGCTATACTCGTGCCGCCACACCGGAAGTCTCGAGGCCGCCGGCCGGCTGCCCGACTTCATGCTCCACATCGCGCCGCCCGGCAGACGGGGCTGCGTGGGATGGTGCTCGCGCCAGATTGCCCCCGTCGTGCCTCGGGGTTCCGAGCGGCACAACCAACGGGAGGCACGAACATGAGAAGATTGCTCGTCGCTTTGGCGCTCACGGCCTTGATGGCCAGCTCGGCCTTGGCCGACAAGCCCAATCTCGATCCCATCGGCGACTACGAGCGGGTGTCCTGCGATCTGGTCGGCGTCTGCTGGACCTGGGACGGCACCTTCACCACCGAGACCTGCGACGCCACGGGCGGCGCGCCAGTCTGGCAGTATGGCCCGTCCAGCGGTATCCCCACGGTGGACTGTTACGGCGAGCCGATCACCGCCGTGCTGGGCACCATTCTCAACGGGAACTACCCGAGCAATGCCGGCCAGCGGGCGATCCTGGGCGGCAGCTTCCTCGTCAGCGAGTCCTGCCACTTGCTCGAGCTCTGCCACTACTACGACACCGAGAACAGCTATGATGGCGGCAACCTCGAAGTGAAGGTGGGCAGCACCTACACGGTGGTGCCGCCCATCGGCGGCTATCCGGACAGCCAGCTCTGCGAGAGCACGAGCTTCTATGCCTACTGCGTCGACATGCAGCCCGGGTTCACCGACGGCCCGACGGCCGGCTTCGTCAAGGACTGCTTCGATCTGAGCGCCTTCATGGGTCAGACGGTGCAGATCGCCGTGAAGTTCGGCAGCGACAGCTCCGTGGTCTACCCCGGCTGGTACATCGCCGGCGTGATGGCGGGCGGCCTGGTGACCGCGATCGAGGACAGCAACTGGTCAACGATCAAGCAGCTCTACTAGCCCACCCGCGAGCGCTTCGAGCGGCGCCCCGCCTTCCCCAGTAGAGGGCGGGGCGCCTTGTTTCGCGGGGCGGTTCTGCCCGCCTCCGGCCGTCGGACACCCTCACAGGGAAGTCCTGGTAACCGAGATGTCGCGGTTTCGTCAGTCGTAGATAACCCTAGAAGCGGTGATGCCAGAAAAACTTGCACCGTCGGGTTGACTCCCGGCTTGAGGCCGGGTAAACTCATCCTTCAGTCGACGACTCATTGGGCTGGCCCCCGGTCGGGGTGCCGCTCGACGGCAAACACCACTGAGCATGCATCATTCGAACGGCGTTTCGAGCGCACCGGGAGGGATCACCCCATGAGAAGCCTCCTGCTCGTCCTTACCCTGAGCCTTCTGCTGGCTGCGAGCCAGGCATCGGCAAACATGGCGGGCGGCACGACCCAGCTCCTCGGCCCCGGCACGGCAATGCCGGGCGACGAGGTCACCTTCATCTTCGAAGTCCGCAACGGCAGCAGCGACGGCGAGGCGACGAGCGCCGTCCAGTTCCGCTTCCCGGAAACCTTCCGCGTGCTGGAAGGCTGGTTTGACGACCGCGGCCAGAACTGGGACTTCGCCGTGGCGCCCTACGGCCTCTTCACCGAGCGGATCATCTTCTACGACATCGACAACGACTTCGCGCAGGGCGAGATCCTGCCCGGCCAGGTCGGCAACTTCTACGTCCGCGTGGCGATCAACCCCAATGCCGATTGCGGCATCTACGACTTCCACTGGAAGCAGTTCGGCGACAACCAGGGCAAGCACCTGCACTACGTCCTGGGCACCCTGCCCTACGACATCTGCGGCATCGCCACGGAGACGACGAGCTTCTCCAGCATCAAGAGTCTGTACTAGCCCCTTCGCACCTCCCTGTGGGTAGACAGAAGCCCCCCGGCGCCGGTCGCCGGGGGTCTTCCTTTGCGTCCCAGGTCGCTGCGGAGCGCCCTAGCGGGCGCGCTCCAGGCTCTCCCGCTTGAGCTCGAGGAAGCGGGCCTTGAGCTGCTGCGTCTCGGGAAGGCGAGCGCGCTCCTCATAGGCGCGATCGAGCCGCGTTACGAGGAAGCCTGAGAGCAGCACGAATCCGGCAGGGATGAGCAGGGGCACCAGGCGTCGCCAGCCGCGGCCGGAGAGCACCCGCAGCATCTTCATCGTGCCGGTGGCGAGCACGAGGCAGAAGCCCGCCGAGGCCAGGTAGAGGTACTTCGTGTTGATCCAGTCGCCCGGCAGGTAGAAGAAGCAGAAGGGCAGGATGGTCATCACCGCCCAGGCGATGAAGAAGCGCAAGGCCGTGTTGCCGAAGACGAAGCCGTAGGCCATGTAGCTGAAGATGATCAGGGCCGTCAGCGGCCGGATCCAGCCGCTCCAGGAATAGACGCGCGCGATCGCGCTCCCCTCCTCCACCAGCTCCGTGTAGTGGATCGGGTAGACCATGTGCACGAGGTAGCTCGGCACGTTGCCGAGGAAGTTGTGGACGGCGAAGCCGAGCCCCCAGCCTGCCGGGTAGCTGGTGGTGACCTCCCGGAACTGCTGCCACTGGAAGCTGGTGAGCAGGCCGCCGTAGAGCAGGAGGATCAGCAGCGGGCCGGCCAGCACCCGCCGCCCCTGGCGCTCCCGCCGGAAGAAGACGTTGTAGGCCAGCAGCACGCCCATGCCGCTGAGGAAGGCGAAGCGATTCACCAGGGAGAGCGTGAAGAGCACGAGCGTCGCCAGGAACCAGAGCGAGAACAGGCGGCCCTTGCTTCGGGTCTCGTTCATCACGTAGAACAACACGGTGAGGATGAAGACCGCGTGCATGAGGATGCCGCTCACGCCGGCCGCGTACATCACCTCCTTGCCGTAGTTACCCACGGCAAAGGCGAAGAGGCTCGCGCTCATGAAGGCGATGCCGAAGTCGCGCAGGATGATGAAGATGAGCAGGTAGAGCAAGAATGCGTTGACGGCGTGGATGAAGATGTTCAGCAGGTAGTAGCCGGCCGGCTTGTCGCCGAAGAAGAGGTACTCGAGCCGGTGGAAGAAATGCACGAAGGGATGCGCCTCGAGGGTGCGCACCCCGATCTCGTCGCCGGGAGCGCCTTCCAAGCTGCGCGCGAGGAACTCGTACTCGATCGCCGTCCAGAACTCGTTGTTCAGGATGCGCCCGAATAGCAGGAAGCTGAAGCCGAGCAGGATGAGGAAGAGCAGGGTCTTGTTGTCCCTCAGAGCCATCGTCCGCCGCCTCTCGCGCCGGCGCCGGCGCAGCCCGCAGTCTAGGGCGCTGCCGAAGGGTGGGCAATGTGTTTCGTGACCGCAACCTGCTGATCCTGGCCGCCGGCCAGTTCGCCAGCCGCCTCGGCGACGCCAGCTTCCACCTCGCGCTCATCTGGCTCGCCAAGGAGCTGACCGGCTCGAAGCGGGCGATGGGCCTCGTCGCCATGCTCGAGTACCTGC
Organism: bacterium; assembly: GCA_016873475.1. Classification (NCBI taxonomy): domain Bacteria; species bacterium. The sequence continues at coordinate 6,200 of VGXI01000175.1, forward strand.
CGATCCTGCTCTTCGGGGCCCTGGCCGGGGTGCTCGTGGACCGCCTGGACCGCCGGCGGGTCATGCTGGCGGCGAGCCTCGTGCGGGCCGGCCTGATGCTGCTCGTGCCGCTGGCCTTTCTCGCCGGCTATCGCGGCCTCGTCGCCGGGGCCTTCGCGGCCTTCGGGCTGGCGCTGGCCACCAGCCTCTTCACGCCCGCCCGGGACGCGCTCGTGCCCCAGCTCGTCGTCGGCGCCGATCGCGTCGGCGCGAACGCCCTGGTCCAGGTCTCGGACCAGTTCGCCTGGCTGCTCGGGCCGCTCGTCTATCCGCTCCTGGTGCCCTGGCTCGGCTTCACCTGGGCCTTCCTCGGGCCGGCGGTGATCTTCCTCGCGAGCTGGCTCATCCTGCGCCGCTTGCGCATGCCGGCCGGCCCGCTGCCGGCAGCGGGCCGGGACG
>VGXI01000176.1 GCA_016873475.1 bacterium
GAAGCCCATGAACCAGAACAGCGTCAGCGGCAGCGACACGACGCTCAGCTCGAGCGTCCAGCTCCCGAAGGCGATGTCGTCGATGCGAAAGCCCGCGCCCCACAGGAGAGTCGCCACGCCGGCCTGGATGAGCAGGCGCTTGCGCGCGGAGATCCCCCGCAGGTCGTCGATGAGGCCAGTCATGAAGATGGCCGTGAAGCCGAGACCGAGCGCGAGCGCAGCGCTGGTCGCCATGCCGGGCGAGCCGCCCAGCAGCCAGATCAGGTAACCCAGAGCGAGGGGTCCGAAGATACCGGGGCCGCCCGACAGCGGCACGGGTCGCAGATGGATCTTACGCGGGTTCGGATGGTCGAGCAGGCCCACCGCCTCGGCGGCGCTGCGGCTCAGCTCCTGGCTGATCCAGCCGAGGACGAGCACGAGCGGCGCAAGGGCGTACCAGGGCAGACCCATCCACTCTGCGCTGAACTGCATGTGGGGCAATCCTCCGTCACGGCACGCACCCAAACGCCGGATCGGCATCATCGTCAAGAGCGCCGGGGCAAGTCAATAGTCTGGCGCAGGCTAGTCAGTCGATAGCGGGTCTCGGATATCGCCCGCGAAGACGATCGCGATTTTGCAAAACTCGCGCCCCCGAGTCCGCCTCGGGAGTCTCTCGCCGGTTTGCGCCGCAACTGGCGTGAAGCCAATGCAGGCGTGCAACTTGTGTGCGCGCCCGCTCGTGCCAGGTGTCGGCCCGATCCAGCGAATCCTGAAGCCCCGGTCGATAAGCAACCACCCGCAACGCCCGTCCTTACGAGAACCCCCGGCGCCCATGAAGCGCCGGGGGTCCGATTTGCCGCCTGGTGGCGAAAGCTACCTGTCCAAGCTCCCGCCCATTGAGGAGCGCGCGTCCTACTTGATCAGCGTGAGCTTGGCCAGCTGGCTTTCGCTCCCGCCGATGTTCAGCATCGCGAAGTAGACGCCGCTCGCCAGCAGGTTGCCGGCCTCGTCCTTGCCGTCGAAGCGCACGATGTGCTCGCCCGCACCGCGCAGCTCACCCGCGAGCAGCGTGCGGTGCACGCGACCCATGGGAGAAACGATCGTCAGCGTGACCTGCTCGTCCTTCGCCAACTCGAACTTGATGTTCGTCGTCGGATTGAAGGGGTTCGGGTAGGCCGGGTGCAGGCGCATCCCCGCGGGACCGAGCGGGGGGACATCGGAGACGACAGCCTGCGTCAGCGCGTAGCTGAACTGCTTGTAGCCGCCCGAGAGGCTGCAGTGGGGGAAGCTGATGCCCAGCTCCTGGATCTGGCTGAAGGGAACGCTGAGCGTCACCTCGCCGTCGTCGTTCGCGCCCATCACTACCGCGTCGAAGAGCAGCGTGCCGTCGGTCTTCTTGATGATGACCTGCGGGCGGAAGTCCGCCGTGTCATCGCCATTGAAGGTGATCCTCGGGTAGTTGCTGAGACCGGTCAGGGCCAGGTGGCGCGCATAGCGGGCGCCCATGTCCTCGACGGTCGAGGTGGGCGGCGTGCCCAGCCCGTTCACCGTGTAGTAGACCGCGCAGCTGTAGAGATCCGCCGCGTCGGGATAGCCGCCCTCGCCGTTGGGGACGTCGTTCCAGTGCTCCGAGTACTTGAAGCCGGTCAGGTAATTCCAGCGCGTCCACTCGGCCATCAGCGCCGCGCGGCTGCTGCCCACGGTCTGCAGGAGGTTGTCGTAGGTGGTCAGCATGGGCCAGGCCGGGTTGTTGTGACGCGACACCCAGAGGGACACGATGAAGCTCATGCCCCACTTCTCGCTCATGATCGTCTGCCAGATACAGTCCTCATAGCTGCCACTGCCGCCGTAATCCAGGCTCTGCTGCGGGGTGTAGAGCGGGCTGCCCGAGTAGGCGATGTAGTTGTGGTAGTCGTTGGTCGCCGGGTAGACCTGATCTTCCATCCAGGTCGCGTCCAGCTCGGCCCAGCCACCCTCGCTCCAGTTGGCCGTCGCATACGCGCTGGCGTGCTTGAACTCGTGGCCGCAGGTCACCTTCGCCGCGCCGAGCTGATCGCCGTCGGGATCGTCGTTGGCGGGGAAGCCCAGGAAGTTGCGGTGCAGCTCGATGCGCGTGCGCCCGCCGCCGAGGGCGTAGGTGACGCCGTAGTAGGAGAAGTTCTTGAAGCTGACCTGATAGTCGACTCCAGCGATGATCACGGGCGGCGTGAAGCCGATGGTCGTGATCTCGTACTGCCACGACCAGTCCATGTACTCGCCGCAGCGCTCGACGTAGTCGGGGATCCCGTTGGCGGGGTTCGTGTCCGTCGTCGGCACGGCGTCGGTACCGGTCGTGAAGTAGGTCAGGCGAAAGGTGCCCGACGGCGAGATGTACAGCGCGCGATCGCCCGCGGGCGGCGTCTCGGCGTAGTCGCGCAGCACCTGCTTGACGGACTCGCTCACCGACTCGTCGGCGAGGATCTCGATCAGCATGCCGGTGGCGCACTTGCCGGGGGCTTCGTCGCGCGTGAGGAAGCGGGCGTCCACCTTCTCCGGCGCGATCACGTGGTAGATCTTGTTCAGTGCCGCTTCGTCGTGGCTGAGCAGGCCTTGGGCTTCAGCGGCTTCGAGGTTGAGGATCGTCTGCGGCACGCCCGGACGCGCAAGCGCAGTGCCAGCCAGAAGCGCGAGCACGGCTCCGGCGGCGAGCAAACGAGTGGTGAGCAAGCGCATGCTTCCCCCCTTCAGGAGTTTGCGGATTGAAGCTCCGAATGCAGGAGGGCGGCCCACGCCTGTCGACCGCCCGGATTCCGGCTCCTCGATTATAGCACGAGCCCGCGGGCGCGGTACAGCGGGCGCCGGCCTAGGCGGCGGCCCTGCCACCGCGCCGGAAACGCCCCGCATAGCGACGATGCTGCTTCCAGATCAGGCGCCGCAGCGCCTCGCGCCGGCCCGGCTGGGGCCCGCTCGCGGTGAGCGCCGTTAGCAGTTGCAGCATCTGCTCGGCGTCGCTGCGACTCACCCATTCTGCCGCCGCGCCACGCGGCCCCATGTTGTGGTAGTTGGCCAGCGCCACGGCCAGGGCGCAGGTCGCGCGCCCCTCGAGCTGGTAGAGGCTGGCCTCGCAGGCCCCGCCGGGCATCAGGGCCCGCTGGAAGCGGAAGTGCTTGTCCTGCTTCGCCAGGGCCTCGGCGGTCTCCGTGAGCCAGCGCGTCAGCTCGTCGTCGTAGACGCTCAGGCGGTCGCCGACCCGCACCACCGGCCCGGCGCCGATCTTGAAGCCCGGCAGCTCGCGGCTGGTCTCCATCACCACCATCGGCACCCGCCGCGGCAGGAGGCCGCTTCGCATCAGCTCCATCGCGCCGACGAAGCCCACCTCCTCGGCCGCCGTGAAGACGCCGTAGACGTGCCCCGAGCGTTTCTCGGCGCTGAAGTCGTCGAGCAGCTTCAGGATCAGGGTCGCACTGAGCACGTTGTCCAGGGCCTTCGAGCGGATCTTGCCGCCGGCCAGCGAGAGGGGCAGGAGGTCGAAGTGGCCCCAGTCGCCGACGGCCACGGGCGACGCGACGCGCACGCGCAGGGTCGTGTCGTCCTTGCGGCGGTCCTTGGCCATCGTCACCGCGAGCACCTCGGCGCGCACGGGGCCGCCGGCGCCGAGGAGACGGATGCGGCTGCGCCGGAGCGTCGGCTCGTCGACGCCGCCGAGCAGGCGCAGGGTGGCCTGCCGGCCGCGCGCGGCGATCACCTCGAAGCCCGGGTGGTCCGTGTGACAGCAGAAGGCCACGGGCTGGCGGCCGCGCGCCGCGTGCCGGTACTCGAGCACCAGGTTGCCGGCGCGGTCCTCCTTCAGCCCGAGCCCGCGTTCGCGGGCGAAGGCCTTGATGCGTCCGGTCACCTGCTGCTCGTGGAAGGGCGCCGTCGGCAGGCGGAGGATCTCGTTCAGCCAGTCGTCGAGGCTTCTTGCGCGCGCCTTCATGAGACCTTCCTTACGAAAAACCGAAACTCCGCGAAAATAGCGGGCACTCCTTGGAGCCCATTGCGAGGCGGCGTATCTTGCCTTTGTCCCTTCAGCCGCGGCTCCAAACCCCATGTGGCGGCCGCGTTCGTCTCCGGAACCCGGAGATCTGCGAAAGGGGGGGCCATGGTCACCGCGAAGCACTGCGAGCTGCGATTCCTCGCCGAGATCGACGCCGCCAATCCTCGCTTCAGTCCCCTGCGCGCCGCACTGGCCCTCGGCCAGGCCGCCGACACCGAGTGCCTGCCGAGCGCCGTCCTGCTGCCCCTGCTCCAGGGGCTGCCCGAACTCGACGGGCGACTGGGCGCACTCGGGAAACCCTACCAGAAGTTCGAGGCCCTCAGCAGCTACTTCTTCGAGACGCTCGCTTTCCGCGCCGCGCCCGAGAACGATGCCGGCCTGGCGGCCGTCGATCTGCACGCGGTGACGGCCCGGCGCTGCGGCCGGCCGCTGAGCCTGGCCCTGCTCTACTACGAACTGGCGCGCCGGCTCGCCTTCCCGCTGCGCCCCCTCGCCCTGCCGGGCGGCGTTCTCCTGGGCAGCCACTGGCTCCCGCGCGGCCAGGTGCTCGATCCGGCCGATGGCGCGCTGTTGCCGCTGGCCGCCGCCCGCCACCGCGTCAACCTGCTCCTTACCGGCCGTCGCCTCGCCTTCCAGCCCGAGCGCCTGCTGCCGCTGTCCGCGCGCCAGCTCCTCGAGCGCTACCTCCAGGCGATGCGCGCCGCCTACCTGGCCGAAGGTCGCGACGACGACGCCCTGCGCGCCGCCGACTGGCGGGTCCGCCTCGCGCCGCAGAGCGCGGCCGCGCGCTGGGACCGCGGTCTCCTGCTCTACGCGATGAACCGCTACGCCGAAGCCGACCTCGACCTGGGCGGCCTCCTCAGCCGCACGGGCCACCGCGCGCCCGAGGCGGGCGATCCGCGCGAGGACCGCGCCGAGGTGAACCGGCTCCTGGCCAGCCTCGGCGACAGCTGCGGCGGGCGCCCCCTTGATTCCGAGGCGCCGATGGCGTAGGCTATCGCGAGCCCGCCCGAGACGGGTCGTCCTTTAATTCGATCCCGTGAGGTCGAGAAGGGATCCGGCCATGCGCCACGCCGCATCATCGAAGCCCTGCGCCGGCGGCCGGGGCGTTTTTTTTGCCCTTCCCCACCGATCTCCCTGAGCTGCGCGCCGGAGGTTCCATGGAAGCCAGTCCGCAAGCCGCCTTCCACCAGAAGGCGCAACTGATGAACGCCGAGCAGATGCTGCGGGCGATCAAGCGCATGACGCACGAGATCCTCGAGCGCAACGAGTCGGGCCGCGACCTGATCATCATGGGCATCGCTCGCCGCGGCGTGCCGATGGCCGAGCGCATCGCCGCCTACATGCAGAAGGTCGAGGGTCGGCCGATCAGCGTCGGCAGCCTGGACATCACCTTCTACCGCGACGACCTGCGCACGATCGGCCCCCAGCCGCGCGTAGGCGAGACGCGCATCCCCGGCGACGTGCAAGACCGCACGATCGTGCTCATCGACGACGTGCTCTTCACAGGCCGCACCGTGCGCTCGGCGATGGACGAGCTGATGGACTACGGCCGCCCGGCCGCCATCCAGCTCGCCGTGATGATCGACCGCGGCCACCGCGAGCTGCCCGTGCGCGCGGACTACGTCGGCAAGAACGTGCCCACCAGCCGGCGCGAGATCGTCAAGGTGCGCTTCACCGAGATCGACGGCGTCGACGAGGTGCTGCTCGGCGAGGTGGAGTCATGATCTATACACGCAAGGACCTGCTCGATCTGGAGAGCCTGTCCGCCGAGGAGATCACGCTCTTCCTCGACACCGCCGAGAAGTTCCGCGAGATCGGCGAGCGCGAAGTGAAGAAGGTGCCCACGCTGCGCGGCTACACGGTCTGCAACCTCTTCTTCGAGAACAGTACGCGCACGCGGATCAGCTTCGAGCTGGCCGAGAAGCGCCTGAGCGCGGACGTGGTGAACTTCTCCGCTTCGACGAGCAGCGTCGCCAAGGGCGAGACCCTGCTCGACACCGCCGAGAACCTGCTCGCGATGAAGATGGACATGTTCGTCATCCGCCACGCCGCGAGCGGCGCGCCGCACTTCCTCGCGACGCGGGTGCCGGCCAGCGTGATCAACGCGGGCGACGGCACGCACGAGCACCCGACGCAGGGGCTGCTCGACCTGCTCACGCTGCGCCAGCATCTCGGCGCGCTGGCCGGGCGCAAGATCGTCATCGTCGGCGACATCCTGCACAGCCGCGTCGCGCGCAGCAACATCCACGGCCTGACCAAGCTCGGCGCGCAGGTCACGCTCTGCGGGCCGCCGACGCTCCTGCCGCGCGAGCTGGCGACGCTCGGCGTCACGCTGGAGTACGATCTCTCTCGCGCGCTGGGCGGCGCCGAGGCCGTGAACATCCTGCGTATCCAGCGCGAGCGGCAGGAGGGCGGGCTCCTGCCCAGCCTGCGTGCCTACGCCCGCGACTGGCAGGTGCAGCCGCATCACCTGGAGCTGATGGCGCCCGGCGCGATCGTGCTCCACCCCGGCCCGATGAACCGCGGCGTCGAGATCGCGCAGGCCGTGGCGAACGGGCCGCGCGCGGTCATCCTCGAGCAGGTGACCC
>VGXI01000177.1 GCA_016873475.1 bacterium
CCCCTCTCCCCCGCGAGGAGGCGCCCGGTGAGCGCATTCGTCCATCTCGTGCTGGCCGGCAACATCGGCGCCGGCAAGACCACGGTCAGCCAGCTGCTCAGCGAGCGCCTCGGCTGGCGCAGCTACGCCGAGCGCGTGGACGACAACCCCTTCCTCGCTGACTTCTACCGCGACATGCCGCGCTGGGCCTTCGCGCTGCAGGTCACCTTCCTCGTCAATCGGCTGGAGGACCACCGGCTGATCGCCGAGCGCGGCGAGAGCGCGATCCAGGACCGCAGCCTCCACGAGGACGCTCTGATCTTCGCGCGCAACCTGCGCGAGCTGGGCCTGCTGAGCGCCGGCGAGTGGGAGAGCTACGGACGGCTCTACCGGCAGGCCCTCGCACTGCTCAGGGTGCCCGACCTCGTCGTCTACCTGCGCCGCGGGCTGCCCGGCCTGCTCGCGAACATCCGCCAGCGCGGGCGGGACTACGAGGCGAACATCGATCCCGACTACCTGTCGCGCCTGAACGGCTTCTACGAGGAGTGGATCGCCGCGCGGCCCGGAGGCCGCGTGCTCGTCGTCGAGGCGGACGCCCTCGACTTCATGGACGGCTCGCGCGACCTGGAGCGCCTGGCCGAGCAGGTGCGCGCGGCCTGTCCCCAGGGCGAGCTCTTCGGGCCGCCGCCCGCGCCCGCCACCGCCGACCCCCGCTTCCGCCTCCTGCTCCCCTGAGGACGCCCCGCGCGCTCCCTCTTGGCGGCGCGCCACGGATCGACTACACTGGTGGTCCCACTCCCGCCTTCGCCGTCCACCGGAGGCCGCATGACCGCGCCACCAAGGGCGCGGGTCCTGGCCCGCAGCGAGCACATCGTCTCGCGGCGGAACATCGACCCCGACGCGCTGAAGACCCTCTACCGCCTGCACCACGCGGGCTTCCGCGCCTATCTCGTCGGCGGCGGCGTGCGCGATCTGCTCCTCGGGCGCCAGCCCAAGGACTTCGACATCGGCACCGATGCGACGCCGGAGGAGGTACTGGACCTCTTCCGCAACAGCCGCGTCATCGGCCGGCGCTTCCCCATCGTCCAGGTGATGTTCGGCCGGGACAGGATCTTCGAGGTGGCGACCTTCCGGGCGCTGGCCGAGCCCGAAGAGGAGACCGACCCCGCGCTCACCGACCAGGACACGCTGGAGGAGGAGGCTCGCCTGGAGGCCGAGGCCGACCGCCTCGAAGGCGAGGACGAGGACGAGGAGCGCGCCCAGGAGGCCGACGAGGAGGACGCCGACGCCGAATTCGACGGCGAGCGCGCCGCGGCGGGCTTCGCCGCCGCCCTCGCGCGCGACGAGGCGGCGGTCCTGGCCGCGCGCGCGCGGGCGGCCCTGGCCGCCCCGCCGCGGGAGCCGCGCTCCCGGCGCGCCTACGACCGCGGCCGCCACCTGCTCGAGTTCGCCGATCAGCGCTACGGGAGCCCGGCCGAGGACGCCTGGCGGCGCGACCTGACGATCAACGGGCTCTTCTACGACATCGCCGACTTCTGCGTCATCGACTACGTCGGGGGCCTCGCCGACCTCGAGGCGGGCTTGATCCGCGCGATCGGCGACCCCGACCAGCGCTTCCTCGGCGATCCGGTGCGCATGATCCGGGCGCTCCGCCACGCCGGGCGCACGGGCTTTCGCATCGAGCCCGCGACCTGGGCGGCCATCGTCTGCCACCGCGAGCACCTGAGCGAGTGCAGCAAGGCGCGCGTGCTGGAGGAGTTCTACCGCGACCTGCGCGGCGGCGCCGCTCTGCCCAGCCTGCGGCTGATGCGCGAGGCCGGCCTCCTGGCGGCCATCGTGCCCGCCCTCGCCGAGTACCTGCCGCCGCCGGCCGCCGAGGCCGCGCCCGCTGCGCCGAGCGCCCTGCCCCTGCCCTGGCGGCGCCTGGCCCTGCTCGACGCGGCGATGACCGAGGGCGAAGACCTCAGCAACGGCTTCCTGCTCGCGCTGCTCTTCGCCTTCCCCCTGCTCGAGGCGCTGCACGCCCGCGAGCGCGAGGACCCGCAGGCCCGCGTCGACTTCGGCCGCCTTGCCTACCGCTTCCTCAAGCCGATCACGGCCCGCCTCGGCGTCGCCCGGCGCGACACCGAGCAGCTCTTCCTCATCGCGCTCAGCCAGCGCCGGCTCGCGCGCTGTCTGGACGGGGAGCCCGTGCCGGGCTTCTTCCGCAACAAGCCCTACTTCGGCGAGGCCTACCGGCTCTTCCAGCTCGACGCCGAGGCGCGCGGCCTGGCGACGCCGCCCCTGGTCTTCGGCCGGGCGCGCCGGCGCGCGCGGCGCCGGCATCGCCGCCGCCGGAGCGCCGCCGAGTGAGCGGTCGCCGCCTCGGCCCCGCCTTCTTCGCCCGCCCGGTGGAGCAGGTCGCCCGCGACCTGCTCGGCCGCCACCTCCTGCGCGTCGTCGACGGCGAGCGCCTCGTCCTGCGCCTCGTCGAGACCGAGGCCTACGCCGGCGAGACGGACGCGGCCAGCCACGCTCGCGGCGGGCCGACGGCGCGCAATCGCGCGATGTTCGGGCCGCCGGGGGTGACCTACGTCTACCTGATCTACGGCCTGCACCACTGCCTGAATCTGGTCTGTGGCCCGGCGGGCGAAGCCGCGGCGGTGCTGCTGCGCGCGGGCGAGCCGCTGGCCGGCCTGGAGCGCATGGCCGCGCTGCGCGCCGGGCAGCCGCGGCGCGACTGGGCGCGCGGGCCGGGACGACTCTGCGCCGCGCTCGCCCTCGATCGCCGCCACGACGGGCTCGTGCTGCCCCATCCGGAGCTCTGGCTGGAGGCGGGCACGCCCTTGCCGAACGCTGCGGTGGCGCGCGGCCCGCGCGTGGGCGTCGACTACGCGGGCGCGGCGGCGCGCTGGCCCTGGCGCTTTCTGGAGAAGGGCAGTCCCTGGGTGAGCCGGGTCTCGCGGGCAGCCGCGCCCTAGGCGGGCGCCTCGCTGCGCGCGATGACGAGACCGCGGCGCGCGAGCTCGGCGAGGCAGCGCTCGGCGGGCAGGGCGACTTCCAGCGAGTGCGCGCCGGGGCCGGCGCCTTCGCCCTGCGCGATGAGGCTGAGCACCGTCGCGGCCGGGAAGGCGGTCGTCCGGCGCATCGCCGAGAGGCCGGTGGCCTCGTCGTAGAAGTCGATCATCTCGAAGCGGCGCCGGCGGCGGCCGGCAGGGCTCTCCCCCACGGCCTCGACGCGGAACACGACGAGGTCGCGCACGCCCTCCTCGCTGAGGGCCCGCGTGAGCAGGGCGGCGCTGAGGGCGCGCGGGGCGACCGCCCGGCCCTCGACGCTGAGGGGCGCCTCGTCGAAGTAGCCGAGCTGCTTGAGCAGGCGGATCTTCTCCGCGTGCCCGGGGTAGCGGACGGTCTTGTAGTCCAGCTCGCGCACGCGGCCCCGCAGCGTCCAGGGCAGGGTGCTCGTGCCGCCGAGCGTGGCGAAGGCCTCGCAGCGGCCGACGGGCGGCGGGAACTCGAGGCTCTCCACCTCAGCGAGCGTGGGCACGCTGACCAGCTCGCCGCCCCGCAGCGCCACGGCTTCGCCCATGTACTCGTTGATCAGTCCGTGCACCGAGAAGAAGAGGCTGTAGTCGAGTGGCGGCCGCGGGCGCTGGGGCAGGCCGCCGACGCGGATCTTCAGGCTCTCCACGCCCGCCAGGCCCGCGATCGCGGCCATCGCCACGGTCGCCGCCAGGCCGGGCGCGAGGCCGCAGTCGGGCACCAGGCAGGCGCCGCTCGCGCGCGCGAGGGGATCGAGCGCGAGGGTCTGGCGCACGATGTCGGTGTTGCCCCCCAGGTCCACGTAGTGCACGCCGGCGCGGGCGCAGGCTTCGGCGACCGGCAGGTTGAGGAAGTAAGGCAGGGCGCTGAAGCAGGCGTCCGCCTCGGCGAGCAGGGGCGCGAGGGCCGCCGGGTCGGCGAGATCGAGGACGCGGGCTGTGGCGCCGGCGGCGGAGAGCGCGGGCAGCTCGGTGAGGCAGCGCGTGAGGGCGGCGCCCTCGGCGTCGACCAGGGTCAGCCGCGTCGCGCCGCCATGGGTGACGAGGTCGTAAGCCGCCGCGCTGCCCTGGAGGCCGGCCCCGAGGACGAGGGCGCGCATCAGTCGAAGACGCTGGTATTGATCTTGTAGTAGAGCCAGACCATGAAGAGCGCGGTCCCCGCGACCAGGCCCGCCACCGCCCAGCGGTTCGTCTCGCTCCTGCGGATGGAGACGACCTCCGCCCGGGGCAAGGTGGTCTCCATCAGGACCTCGGAGACGCCGTCGTCGATGCGCTCGACCATCTCGAGCAGGTAGTCGCCGCTCTCGGTCACGCGCAGCGACTGGGCGATGTAGACGATGCCGTCCCGGTCGACGACGCGGATGTTGCCGCGCAGGGCGGTGCCGCTGGGCGTCTCTTCCGGGTTGACCTCCACCGCGCGCAGACAGGCGCCGGTGCCGCTCAGCGTGAGCAGGGTGAGCGCGATCGCAAGCCAGCGTCTCAACATGATCCTCGCAGACTCCTCAGGCAGTGGGATGCGTCCGGCAGGGCGGCGGCAACTCTAGCACGGGAGTTCCGGCTCCGCAAGCCCGGCCCGGCGCTCCCGGTCAGAGGTCCCGGTCCAGGCGGGACTTGCCGCCCTGGCTGCGCACGGGCACCGGGTAATCGCCCGTGAAACAGGCCGTGCAGAAGCTCCCCGGGCTCTTGGCGCAGCCGAGCATGCCCGCGAGGGAGAGATAGGCCAGCGAGTCGACGCCCAGGAAGGCGCGGATCCCCTCGACGTCGAAGCGCGAGCGGATCAGCTCCTCTTTCGTCGGCATGTCGATGCCGTAGAAGCAGGGGCTCGCGATCGGCGGCGAGCTGATGCGCAGGTGCACTTCGCGGGCGCCCGCCTCGCGCAGCAGGCGCACGAGCTTGCGCATCGTCGAGCCGCGGACGATCGAGTCGTCCACCACCACCACGCGCTTGCCGCGCAGCACGCCGCGCACGGGGTTGTACTTGATCAGCACGCCGGCGTCGCGCACGCTCTGGCGGGGGCTGATGAAGGTGCGCCCGACGTAGTGGTTGCGGATCAGCCCGAACTCGAAGCGGATGCCGCTCTCCAGGCTGTAGCCCAGCGCCGCGCTGTTGGAGGAATCCGGCACCGAGATGACGAAGTCCGCCTCCACGGGGTGCTCGCGCGCGAGCTGCTTGCCCAGCTTGCGGCGCACCTTGTCCACGTTCTCCTCGAAGACGATGCTGTCCGGCCGCGCGAAGTAGACGAACTCGAAGATGCAGCGGGCCGCCGGCGCCCCGCCCTCCACGATCGTGCTGTGCAGGCCCTGCTCGTCGATCATGATCAGCTCGCCGGGCACGACGTCGCGCTGGTACTCGCCGCCGACGATGTCGAAGGCGCAGCTCTCGCTGGCGACGAGCCAGGTCTCCCCGAGGCGGCCGACGCAGAGCGGCCGGAACCCGTGGCGGTCGCGGTAGGCGAAGAGGCGGTCCCGCGCGAGCAGCAGCAGCGAGTAGGCGCCCTCCAGACCCGTCACGGCCTCGGCGACCATCGCCCGCAGGTCCGCCTGCTCCGAGCGGGCGATGCGGTGCAGCACGATCTCGCTGTCGCTGGTCGACTGGAAGATGTGCCCCTTGGCCTCCATCGCATCGCGCAGCTCGAGGGCGTTCGTGATGTTGCCGTTGTGGGCGACCGCCAGGCGCCCCGCCTTGCAGTCGACGACGATCGGCTGCGCGTTGACCAGGCTGACGCGGCCGGTCGTGCTGTAGCGGTTGTGGCCGATGGCGAGCGGACCCGCCAGCTCTCCCAGGCGCGCCTCGTTGAAGACGTCGCCGACCAGGCCCATCCCGAGATGGCTCTTCATGTGGTGGCCGTCGCTGGCCGTGATGCCGCTGGACTCCTGGCCGCGGTGCTGGAGGGCGTAGAGACCGAGATAGCAGAGCTCGGCGGCGCGCCCGTGGCCGTAGACGCCGATGATCCCGCACTCCTCGCGCGGCCGATCCGGTCCGCCGCGTCTCATCGCGGGGAGGCGGCCGGCGCCGCGGGCAGGGCGGCCAGCGCGAGCAGCCAGCCCTCCTGGTAATGGGGATTGAGCAAGAGCCCCGCGTGGCGGCCGCGGCTGACCGCCAGCTCGCCGGCCAGAGCGAGCGCCTCGGCGGCGTCGGCGGCGGCGAGGGTCAGCTCCCAGTAGGCGCCGGTTGCGAGCCCGAGCGCGGGCAAGGCGAGCCCCGCCGCGGCGAGCTGGGCAGCCGTGCGGCGGGCGAGCGCGGGCGCCTCGCCGCCCTCGTCGGTGACCCAGAGGCCGAGCTGCCAGGGCTGCGCGCCCGCGCGTGGCAGCGCGTGCGCGGGGCTGACCGCCGGCGCGACGAGCGTCTCGCCCGCGGACAGCTCCCCGGGAGCGGCCCAGCGCAGGCGCTCCTTGTTCGGGTTGTAGAAGTCGGCGCTGCGCTCGATCGCGGCGGCGAGCGCCGCGCCGAGCGCGCCCGCGTCGACCGCCGCGCCGGGGACGGCAAAGCGCCACAGGCTGTAGCGCCGCAGGTCGAGCAGGCGCTCCGACCAGCCGAGCTGGCCGGTGAGCGCGAGCCAGGCCGTTTCGCGGACGAGG
>VGXI01000178.1 GCA_016873475.1 bacterium
CGGACATCCTCCCGCCGCCGGCCCTCGCCCGGGAGTTGGTGGGCCGCGTCGAGCCGATGACCCTGTACCCCTTCAGCCAGGGCGAGCTCGAAGGGCACCGCGAGGGCTTCATCGAGGCGCTCTTCGCGCCGACGCCCTTGCCGCGGGATCTCGGAGAGCCCGTCGCCGACGCAGCCGCTCGCGTGCTCGCCGGCGGCTACCCGGAACCCTTGCGGCGCAATGACGCCGGCCGCCGCGAGGCCTGGTACGAGGCCTACCTTACCACCATCCTGCAGCGCGATCTGCGCGAGGTCGGCGACGCCGATCGCCTCGCCGCGCTGCCGCGCCTGCTCGCCATGGCCGCAGCGCGCAGCGCCAGCCTGCTCAACATCTCCGAGCTCTCGCGCAGTCTCGCGATACCGCGCAGCACGCTCGACCGCTACCTCGCGCTCCTCGAAGCGGCCTGCCTGCTGCGGCGGCTGCCCGCCTGGTCGGGCAATCTCGGCAAGCGGCTGACCCGCGCGCCCAAGCTGATGCTCGAAGATTCCGGGCTCGCCGCCCACTTGCTCGGACTCGGCAGCAATGGACTCGATCCCGACCGCTTCGGCCCCTTGCTCGAAGCCTTCGTGGCGAGGGAGTTGGTGCGGCAGGCGAGCTGGTCATCCGCGCGCGTGGGGATCCATCACTTTCGCACGACCGCAGGCCTCGAGGTCGACCTGCTGCTCGAAGATCCGCGCGGCCGGCTCGTCGCCATCGAGGTCAAGGCCAGCCAGACGCTGCGCGATCGCGACCTCAAGCCGCTGCGCAGCCTCGGCGACACACTGGGGTCGAAGTTGCTGCGCGGGGTGCTGCTTCATCTCGGCGCGCAGCGTGTGGACTTCGGGCCCAACCTGCACGCGATGCCGCTCGCGGCGCTCTGGCGGCTGGGCCGCGCGGCTCATGATCAGCCCGCGGCCTAGACGCTGCGATCGTGCCGCGTCCGCTTGGTGGGCCCGCCCTCCGGCTCCATGCCAGGCCTCGCATCCCGCGTCCGGCGCTGGCGATTCGCCAACACGAACACCGCCAGCCCGACCAGCACTGAACCCGCCATCACGGGTCTGCTGACGCTCATGACCATGTTCATGGCCATCGGCAGCAGGATCAGATGCAGGCCGATGGCTTCCTCGCTGGATCCGCGAATCAGCCGCCGCGCCCGCGCTGGCCCAGCCGCCGGCGGAGAGCTACCTCGACGAGCAGCTCGCCGGCAAAACCGTGCGCAACCTGCACTCGGTGGGGGACGGCGCCTACTGCGGCGAGACGATCATCTTCTGGGACGCCGAGGTGATCGGACCCTAGCATGGCGCACCTTTGCACTCCGCGAGGCCTCCCGCAGGTAGGCCGGGCGCCCGCCCGGGGTCGGGAGGTTGCAGACCCGTAACAAGAATCTTGCGCCCGGCCGCGCCACCGTGTACCGTCGGAGTTTCTGCCTGGAGGTGACAGGTGGTGGGAAGTCCTTGCAACAAGATCAATTACGAGTTCCACCCGGACGGCTACATCATCGCCACGGCCGCCCGCGGCGTGGAGATCGAAGCCACGGACTTCGCCGCTCTCCTCCAGGCCGCCCGCCTGCGGTACGACTCCCCCTTCGGCTTCCTCTGCAACCGGGTCAACGACTACCTCATCGACTTGGCCGTCTACGAGCTGATCGAGACGAGCGAGGACCTGGTCGCCATGGCCGTCGTTCTCTATGAAGGACAGAGCTTCCCCGCGGCGCGCCTCGAGGCGCAGTACCTGCGCAGGACCGCCTACGCCACCTTCTTCTCCATAGAGAGCGCGCAGCGCTGGCTGCGTGAGCGCCTCGCCGAGCACCTGCCACCGCCCAGCGCTTGACGGCCGCAGCGCCATCCCTACACTGCCCGCATGCGCGTGATCTCCCTCAACGTCGGCCGGCCGCGACCCGCAGCCTGGAAGGGCAAGCTCGTCGAGACGGGCATCTACAAGCAGCCCGTCGCGGGGCGCATCGCCCTGCACGGCAACCAACTCGCCGGGGACGGCCAGGGCGACCGCGCGGTGCACGGCGGCGAGTTCAAGGCCGTCTACGCCTACCCGAGCGAGCACTACCCCTTCTGGCAGACCGAGCTGGGCGGCGCGCCGCTCGCCTGGGGCGCCTTCGGCGAGAACCTCAGCACCGAAGGGCTGCTCGAGAGCGAGGCCATGATCGGCGACGTGTACCGCATCGGTACGGCGCGCCTGCGTGTGACGCAGCCGCGCTTTCCCTGCAGCCGCCTCGCGCTGCGGCATGGGCGCGACGACATCATCGAGCGCTTCCTGCACAGCTTGAGGAGCGGCATCTACTTCGCGGTCGAGGAGGAAGGCGAGCTGGCTGCGGGCGACGAGATCCTGCTCGAGCGCCACGGCACCTCCGGGATCACGGTGCGCGAGGTGGCCGGGCTGGTGGCCGGGCCGCGGGATCCGGAGCTGCTGCGCCGCGCGGTGGCGCTCGCCGAGCTGCCGCCGAGTCTGCACAAGCAGCTCGCCGGCTACCTCGACGAGTCCAGGAAACCCTGACGCGCGAGGGTGGCCAGCAGGTCGGCGCTGATCGCCTCGTTCTCGGCCTTCGTGTACTTGAGCTGCGTGTAGATCTGGGCCAGGTTCTTCACGCCCGAATCGCGCATGCGCGCCGCCAGCTCGGGGAAGCTCTCGTAGCGCTTCCAGCCCTCGGTCTCGCGCTCACGGTAGACGGCGCGGACGCCTGCGTCGTCGGGGTCGGCGTAGCGCTCCTCGTGCACGATGCCGCCGATGGGTAGCCGCGCGCGCGGCGCCGGGTCCTCGTCCGGCCAGCCGACGACCAGCGTCGTGGCCGGGAAGACGCCGGCCGGCAGGTCGAAGAACTCGACCAGCCCCTCCGTGGCGCCCAGCGTGGTCCCCATGTAGCAGATGCCCAGCCCGCGCGACTCGGCGGCGAGGGCCGCGTTCTGCGCGGCGATCAGCGCGTCGGCGAAGCCGACGAGGAAGCTGAGCAGGTTGTCGAAGCCGGGGTCCGCCTCGCTCAGCTCGCACCAGCGCGTCATGCGCCGCCAGTCGACACAGAAGGTCAGCAAGAGCGGCGCCTCGAGCACCATGTCCTGCTCGAAGTGCAGCCGCCACAGCTCGCGCCGCCGCGCCTCCTCGCGCGTGACGATGATCGAGTAGGTCTGCATGTTGCCGCTGCTCGAGGCCCGCGTGGCGGCGTGGAGGATCTCGGCGAGCAGGGCCGGCTCCACGGGCGCGGGGCGGTACTTGCGGATGCTGCGGTGCGCGGCAATCTGGGCGAGGATGTCCACGGCGCCTCCCTTTGGCGAGCGGCAAGACTAGCGCGCCGCGCGCGCTTGGGCTAGGATTTGTGCGCCGAGCGCGCGGCGGCACCCGCCGCGCGACCCCCGCCACAAAGGAGGGCGCCATGCGCTGGAGGGGTCGCCAAGGCAGCGAGAACGTGAGAGACCTGCGCGGCGCTCGCCGCCCTGCAATGATCGGCGGCGGCCTGGGCGGCGTCGGGCTCATCATCCTGCTCGTCTACCTGTTCATGGGCGGCGATCCCACGGCCCTGCTGAACCAGGGCTCCGGCGTGCTGCCCAGCCAGGAGCAGGGCGCGCCCGTGGACGCCAGCTCGGACGAGGGCGCGCAGTTCGTCTCGGTGGTGCTGGCCGACACCGAGGCGGTCTGGGGCGAGCTCTTCGCGCAGAACGGCATGCAGTACGAAGAGCCGCAGCTCGTGCTCTTCACCGATCAGGTGCGCTCGGCCTGCGGTTTCCAGAGCGCGGCGGTGGGGCCCTTCTACTGCCCGGGCGACCGGACGGCCTACATCGACCTCAGCTTCTACGAGTTGCTGCGCCAGCGCTTCGGCGCCGCCGGGGACTTTGCGCAGGCCTACGTGATCGCCCACGAGATCGGCCACCACGTGCAGAACCTGCTCGGCGTCACCGAGCAGGTCGATCAGCAGCGGGGACAGCTCAGCGAGCGCGACGCCAACGAGCTCTCCGTGCGCGTCGAGCTCCAGGCGGACTTCTTCGCCGGCCTTTGGGCGCACCACGCACAGCGGCGTTTCAACATCCTCGAGCCGGGGGACATCGAGGAGGCGCTCAACGCAGCCAACGCGATCGGCGACGACAACATCCAGCGCCGCGCGCAGGGCCGCGTCGTGCCCGACGCCTTCACGCACGGCACGGGCGAGCAGCGCGTGCGCTGGTTCCGCCTCGGCTTCGAGACGGGCGACATCCGCCGCGGCGACACCTTCGCCGCGCCGAACCTCTAGCGCCTTGGGCGCGCCGCCCGCCGTGGTGATTCGCCCCGGCCGCGCGGGCGACCTGGCGGCGATCCTCGCGATCCTCAACCACTACATCCGCGAGACGCACCACAGCTTCGACGTCGAGCCCCACACGCCGGCCTCGCGCGCGGGCTGGTTCGCGGGCTTCGGCGAGCAGGGCCCGCACCGCCTGCTGGTGGTGGAGGATTCTGCCGGCCTCGCCGGCTACGCGTGCAGCACGAGCTTCCGCCCGAAGACCGCCTATGCGCGTTCGGTGGAGACGAGCATCTACCTGCGCCCCGGCGCTGAGGGTCGCGGTCTCGGCGGCCGGCTCTACGCCGCGCTCTTCGCCGAGCTGGAACGCGAGCTTGTGCACCGCGCCTACGCGGTGATCGCCCTGCCCAACCCGGCCTCGATCGCGCTGCACGCGCGCCTGGGCTTCCACTCTGCCGGCGTCCTGCACGAGGTGGGCTTCAAGTTCGGTCGCTACTGGGACGCAGAGATCTTCGAGAAGTCGTTGCTAGGAGCTTGAGCTTCGCGAGGGTTCTACTTGACCAATAGCATTGGGCGAGCCGTGGCGCCTTGCGCCGTCTCGAGGCGATAGAAGTACACGCCCGACGGCGCCGGCTGGCCGGCGCTGTTGCGGCCGTCCCAGCGCAGCTCGTGCCGGCCCGCGGGGACGTGGCGCTGCGCAGACAGGAAGCACACCAGCCGCCCGCTCAGATCGTGGATGCTGAGCGTGATCGCGCTCGCCGAGGCAAGGCTGAAGGGGATCGTTGTGCTCGGGTTGAAGGGGTTGGGGTAGTTCGCCTCGAGCGTGACGCCCGGCGGTGCCGGCGCGCCAACTGCGGTCAGCGTGCATTCAGCGCCGTGGTTGCCCATGAGAACGCCACAGGCGTTGTTCGGGGGCAGGCAGGGTGAGTCTTCGGCGACGCCGAGGGTATCGTAGTTCGGATCGCAGAGGAGAGGGTCTTCGGAGATGTTGCCATTGAGGCCCGTCTGGTCCTCGAGCATGCCGCCATAGTTCCCGCCTTCGTTTCCCCAGACGTCGCAGCAGCTCACGGACACGCCATCCGTGTCGACGATCGAGATCCCATAGGCGAGGTAGTTGTTGGCGATGAGGCAGTTCTCGATGCTGACGACAGTGCCGTAGAGGCAATCGATGGCGGTGCCGAAGTTACCGACAATGGTCAGGCCGCGCAAAGTTGGACTACCGAGTTCATGCACGAGGATCGCGCTGCCCGCGTTGGCGCGGTTGCCCTTGAAGTCGCAGTTCTCCACCAACCCGCCCGAGGGATCGCCAAGCTCATCGTAGTAGAGCGCCCCACCCCAGCGCGTGGCGTAGTTGCCAATGAAAGTGCAATCCTGGAGCGTAAGAGTCGTACCCCGCATCGCGATCGCGCCGCCATCGCGGGCCTCGTTGTTGATGAAGTAGCAGTGGGTTAGAGTGATGGCGGAATCCTCGCACTGCAGTGCTCCACCGGCGACTCCGGCGCTATTGCCTACGAAGTGCACGTTCTCGAAGTATGCAGCTGTGTTGTGAACGACAGCGCCTCCACCGTAGCCGCCCCCTGCGGTATTGGAAAAGACGCAATCCCTAATCTCCGCAGAACCCGGCCAGGTCAGCCCCAATGCGCCACCCGACGAAAGGACGGTGTTGCTCTCGATGATGGAGTTGGTCAGGAGCAACGAGCTGTAGATCGCGCCGATCCCGCCGTAGTAGGAAACCTCGGAGTCGGTGATCACGAGATCATCGAGTGTCGGGCTTGAGTACTCGCAGCGAATGCCTCCCGACGTTAGACGGGTCGAGCCTCCGCCGTGGATGATTCGGAACCCGGACATGCGCGCAGACCGACTCTCCCCAGAAACGAAGAGTGCCCCTCGGCCTTGGTACTCGCAGTCGATTGTCGTGGCCGCGGATCCATCTCGGCCCAGAAGGCAGACGGGTTTGCCTAGGAAGTCGAGATCGCGGTTCCCTGGACCGCTAAAGGTGCCGGGGAAGGCAAGAACCGTATCGCCGGGCGAGGCAGCATCGATGGCCGCTTGGAGTGTGGGGAAAATCCCCTGTCCGCTCGGTTGGACAGTTAGCGTTGCCGCCCGAAGGCAAGGGAAAAAGGCCGGACTGGCCACGAGAAGGCTACAGCACACCAGCACTCTCAAGCGACGCAAGCGGGGGCTCCTTTTCCAGGATGGCAACTCTAAGTGTACACCCACCGTGCAGCTATTTCAAGAAAGGCTGCTGGAGCTGCTTGACATCAGGGGGGGTGGGGGGGGGCACTCTTTGTGCCTCCCGCGCC
>VGXI01000179.1 GCA_016873475.1 bacterium
GGGGACGTCAACGTCACCGGCACTCTCAACGTGCTGACGGCGGCCCGGGCCGCGGGCGTGCGCCGCGTCATCTATGCGGGCAGCAGCTCCGCCTACGGCAACGTCGAGACCAGCCCCAAGCACGAAGGTCTGACGCCGCAGCCGATGTCGCCCTACGCGGTGAGCAAGCTGGCGGGGGAGCACTACTGCCGCGCCTTCAGCGCGGTGCACGGCCTCGAGACCCTGAGCATCCGCTACTTCAACGTCTTCGGGCCGCGCCAGGACCCGGACTCGCCCTATGCGGCCGTGCTCCCCATCTTTGCGCGGGAGCTGCTGGCGGGGCGCTCGCCGCGCATCGACGGTGACGGCAGCCAGACCCGGGACTTCACCTTCGTCGACAATGTCGTCGCCGGGAATCTGAAGGCAATGGCAGCGGCGCGCACGAACGGCGAGACGGTGAACGTGGCCTGCGGCGGCTCCTACTCGGTCCTCTACCTCTTCGAGCAGATCCGCGCGCAGCTCGGGGTGGAGCGGGCGCCGATCTTTGGCCCGCGCCGGGCAGGGGACGTCGACCACTCGCAGGCGGACATTGCGCTCGCCCAGCGGCTGCTGGGCTACGAACCGGTCGTCTCCTTCGAGGAGGGCCTGCGGCGGACCGTGGCCTGGTACGCAGCCGGCGCCCCCGCGCGCGATTGACATGCCGACGTCGCAGCTGATCCTCGTTCTCGATGACCAGGAGGCGGTCCGGCGGCTGCTCGCCGAGAGCTTGGGCGGGGACGAGCGGAGTGTTCGTTGCGAGGCGCTGCCCGCGGATCCGCTCACCCGCGTGCGCGAGCTCGACCCCGCGCTGCTCATCCTCGATCCCGGCCCGCTCGCGAGCGACCTCGGCGCCCTCCTCGGCGCCCTGCGCGCTGAGCGGGCGCGCCTGCCGGTCATCGTGCTCAGCTCGCGCGCCGAAGTCTCGGATGCCGTGGCCGCGATGCGCGGCGGCGCTCACGATTTCCTGGCGAAGCCGCTGCCGCTGGCCGCGCTGCGGCAATCCGTGGCGAGCGCGCTCGCCGACTTCGGCGAGGAGCGGGAGTTGCTCGAGCAACGGCGCCGCTTCCGCCTGGGCGATGCCCTGGACTTCTACAAGTCCACGAGCGCGGCGATGGGCAAGGTCTACGACGCGGCCCTCCTCGTTGCGATGAGCAAGGACACCACGGCGCTGATCACGGGGGAGAGCGGCACGGGCAAGGAAGTGGTGGCGCAGCTCATCCACCGGCTCAGCCCGCGGCACGCCGCGCCGTTCATGGAGCTGAACTGCGCCGCCATTCCGGCCGAGCTGCTCGAGAGCGAGCTCTTCGGTCACGAGGCCGGCGCCTTCACGGACGCCAAGGAGGCGAAGGCGGGGCTCTTCGAGCTGGCGGATCGGGGGACGATCTTCCTGGACGAGATCGGCGAGATGAGCCAGAGCCTGCAGGTCAAACTGCTTCGCTTCCTCGAGCGCAAGAGCTTCCGCCGGGTGGGGGGCACGCGGGACCTCAGCGTCGACGTGCGCATCATCTCGGCCACGAACCGGGATCTCCGCGAGATGGTCGCCGCGCGTCAGTTCCGCGAGGACCTCTTCTACCGCCTGAACGTGGTGCCGGTGCGCATCCCGCCGCTCCGGGACCGGCGCGAGGACATCCTGCCCCTCGTCGGGCACTTCCTGGCGGAGTTCAATCCGATCTTCAACAAGAACTTCGCCCGCATCGACGACGAGGCGCGGCGCATCCTCATGGACTACCCCTGGCCGGGCAACATCCGCGAGCTGCGCAACATCGTCCAGCGCTTCGTGCTCATGGAGCAAGGGCCGCAGATCACCGCCGCGCAGCTGCGGCCTCTGCTCACCGGCAGCTGGGAGCAGGTCCCCGAGACCTTCCCGCGCCGGCTGGCGCGCCTAATCGAGGAGCCCATTCCGGCGGAGGGGATCGACCTCGACGGTTTGCTGAAGGCCGTGGAGAAGAATCTCATCACGAAGGCCTATCGCCAGGCCGGGGAGAACCAGAGCCGTGCCGCGGAGATGCTCGGCCTCGGCCGAGACAAGCTGCGCTACCGGATGAAGCAGCTCGAGGAGGACGCACTGCCCGGGGAGGAAGCCCGGTGAGGCGGGGGACCGCCAGATTCTGCCTGGCGGCAGGGCTGCTCGCCTTGACCGCGGGTTGCGGCTACTACCACGGCACGAGCCGCGGCCGTCTGCTGAGCGGCAGCCTCGCCCTGCCCTTCCTCGAGAACCGCACGGCCCAGCCCGATCTCGAGCTGCGGGCCACCGAGGCGCTGACGGAAGCCTTCGAGGCCGACGGCAGCCTGCGCCTCGTCACGCGTGGCCAGGAGGACTACCTGCTCACGGGCAGCGTCGTCCGCTATGGCGAGGCGCCTTTCTCGATCGGCGAGGGCGGCGGCGCCGACGAGTACAAGCTGACCATCGTCCTGGAGCTCAGCTTCCTGAACGGCGCGACGAGCGAGATGCTCTGGAGCGATCGCCGCTTCACCGGCAGCGAGAGCTTCTTCGTCGAGGGGAGTGCCGCCGGCGCCGACCTCACCCGCGACCGTGCGGAGGAGAAGGCCCTCGAGCAGATCGTGGACGGCGTGCTCAACGCCGTCTTCGGGGACTGGTAGATGGCCACGCGGCGACAAGGGGCGGCCGGCGATCCGCTCGCCGGGCTCCAGGCCGATCTCGCGCGCGGCCTGCGCCCCTTCTACCTCATCACCAGCGAGAGCGACTGGCTGCGGCGAGAGGCGATCGCCCTCCTACGCGAGGCCAGCGTGCCTGCGGCCAGCCGCAACTTCTCCTACGAAGAGCGCACGCTCGACAGCTTCTCCGACTGGTCTGCGGTCGAGGTCCTGCTGCGCAGCTACTCCTTCTTCGACCCGCGCAAGCTCATCGTGCTCGAGGTACCCAGAAAGCTCAGCGACGCCCTGCGCGCCTCGCTCGCACGCTTCCTCGAGGAGACGCCGGGGCAGAACATCCTCTGCCTGAGCGCGCCGACGCTCGAGCAGCTCGTCGCGGCCAAGAACCGAATCGCCAAGCAGGGCGGCCTCGTCCTCAAGCTGGAGATGGACGGGGAGGCGGCGCTGACGGCTTGGGCGACGCGCCGACTCCAGGCGGCCGGTCTCGAGTTCGAGCGGGACTTCCCGGCGCAGCTCGTCGGGGCCCTGCCGCCCGATCCAGGCGAGCTGGCGAGCGAGATCGAGAAGCTGCGCCTCGCTTCGCCGCTCGGGCATCGTCTCGGCCAAGCGGACCTGGAGCGCCTCGTCGGCTACCAGCGGGCCGAGGACGTCTGGCGCCTGGCCGAGTTACTCCGCCCGGAGCGAGAGCGGGAGGCCTTGGCCTGCCTGGAACGCCTGCTGGCCGCTGGGGGAGATCCCCCGGCCCTCATCGGGGCCCTCAGCTACACCTTCACCCAGCTCCTGCGCGCTCACCTGCTGCTGGCCGCCGGGCGCTCGCCAGGGGCCGCGGCCGCCGCGCTCGGACTCTGGCCGGAGCGGGCGCGGGAGCTGGTCGCCCGGGCGCAGGGGCTCAGCCGGCGGGAACTCCTGACCTGGCTCCTCAATTTGCAGAAGCTGGATGCCCGCCTGAAGCGCGGCCCCGGCGGCCGCGATCGACAGTTGCTCGAGACCGCGATCCTCGCGTCCCTGCGCGGGCAGGCGCTGCGCGCCTGAGCGCTTGCCCGTCGCCATGACGGCTGCTAGCTTGGACGTGATTGCCCAGCGATTCGGAGTGACCATGTTGCGTATCCGCTCTCTCTTCGCGTTCGCCCTGCTTGCCTGTCTCCTTGGTATCGCTGATGAGCTGCCGGCCAAGGACCTTCTCCTCGCCAAGGACGTCGGCGCCGCGCGCGACTCGCTCTGGGACGAGGGACACCGCTATCGCCAATGGATCTACGAACAGAACCTCGTCGCTGACGGCGACGCCAAGCTCGACCCGAAGATCAAGCTGACCGCGGGCGGCAAGCTGCGCAGCCACGGGGGCCAGGTGTACTTCTACAACGACATCGCCGCGGCAGTGCGTGTGGCGAGGGAAACGGGACGGCCGCTCGCCTTTCACGTCTTCGATCACACCTGCGCGGATTGCCTCTTCATCCTGCCCCAGCTCTATCGCCGACCGGCCGTGGTGGCGGCCAGTCGCGACTTCGTCAACTGCTACGTCGAGTTGCCGCGGCAGGCGCGCGAGGCGAGCGACAGCGGCCTCACGGCTTCGCAGCTCACGGTGCAGTTCTTCCTGCCCGGCATGCGCCGCCTGCGCGTCACCGACCTCAGCGACGAGAAGACGCTCCTGGGCAGCTTCGCCGAGATGAAGGCTTACTGCGGCAAGTTGAGCGATGCCGAGAAGATGGCCGAGCCGCGGCGGGGCATCGCGCCGACCCAACGGGGCTACTAAGCGCGCCGTCCGGTGTCGGCACGCTGCGCGTAGATCGCCGTCACCAACGCCTCGTAGCGAGTGAGGATCTGTCGCCGGCGCAGCTTCAGGGAGGGCGTCAGCTCACCGGCGGCTTGGCTCAGCTCGTGATCGAGCAGCCGAAAGCCCCGCACCTGTTCGTAGCGGGCGAGCCCCTGATTCAGGCGGGCGATGCGCCCGGCATAGAGTGCCTGCACTGCGGGCGCCGCGACGAGCGCTCCCGCGTCGCTGGCGGAGATGCCTTCCCGCCGGGCGAAGGCCCGCAGCTGGTCGAAGTCGGGCACGATCAGCGCGGCGATGAAGGGCCGGCCGTCCCCGATCAGCACGCACTCGCCGATGAAGGGGTCCAGCTTGAAGCGGCTTTCGATCGGCTGCGGCGCGACGTTCTTGCCGCCGGCCGTCACCAGCAGGTCCTTCTTGCGATCGGTGATGCGCAGGTAGCCGTCGGCGTCGAGTTCGCCGATGTCGCCGGTCGCCAACCAGCCGTTCGCATCGATCACGGCCCGCGTGCTCTCCGTGTCGCGGTAGTAGCCCTGCATCACATGCGGTCCGCGGGTGAGGATTTCGCCTTCGGCGCTCAGGCGCAACTCCACGCCGGGCAGCGCGCGCCCGACCGTGCCCAGGCGCGGCGCCGCCAGGCTGTTCACGCTGACGATCGGGCTGGTCTCCGTGAGGCCGTAGCCCTCCAGAATGGGCATGCGCGCCGCGTAGAAGAACTTCGCCACCGCCGGCGCCAGGGCTGCCCCGCCCGAGATGAAGAAGCGCAGGCGGCCACCCGCGCGGGCCGCCACCCGCCGCAGGACGAGGCGCCAAGCGATCGCCGCCGCCAGCGCCAGCGCCGGCGAAACGCGTTGTCCCAGCAGGCGCCGCTCCGCCCAGCGCTCGCCCTGCTGCCGCGCCCAGAGGAAGACCCGCTGCCGCAGCGCGCTGCCGCGCTGGGCCTCGTCCAGAGCGCGCCCGTAGACCTTCTCGTAGAAGCGCGGGACGCCGATCATCACCGTGGGGCGCACCTCGAGCAGGTTCCGCGGCACGCTGTCGAAGGACTCCGCGTAGGCGATCGTGGCGCCGACACGCAGCATCGCGTACAGCCCCGCCGTGCGCTCCAGGAGATGGCTGAGCGGCAAGAAGCTGAGCGCAGTGTCGGCTGCGGAGAGCGGGATCGCGGTCAGGGCGGCGTCGATGTTGCTCACGAGGTTGCGGTGGCTCAGGAGCACGCCTTTGGGTTCACCCGTGGTGCCCGAAGTGTAGATGAGGCTACAGACCGCCGCGGGCGCCACGGCCAGGGCCTCGGCGATGAGCGCCGCCAGGGCGTCCGGACCCAAGCTCTCGCCCTGCACCTGGATTCCGGCCAGCCCGAGTTGACCGGAGGCGGGCTCGCCGATCATCTGGATCGAGCGCAGCCCGGCGCCCGTCGGCAGCTTGGCGGCCTGCGCTGCATTCTCGGCGAAGACAACCCGGCAGCCCGCGTGTTCGATGATCCGGCCCACCTGCTCCGGGGTCAGGGTGGCATAGATCGGCACGCTGATGCCGCCGGCCAGCTGGATCGCGGCGTCGCAGATCGGCCACTCGACCCGGTTTCCGGAGAGCAGGCCGACGCGGTCGCCGGCGGCGACCCCGAGTTCCCGGAGGCCGAGCGCGGTCGTCGTAGCCAGGCGCTCGAACTCGGCGGCGGACAGGGGCTGATAGCTTCCCTCGAGCTTTCGAAGAAAGGCTTTCGGATTGGCTATCTTACGCGTCGCGTGGAGGAGGAGCTGGGGCAGCGTCTCGACGGCGCCCGCATCGCTCAAGAGCTCGATCACAGGACCTCCCCAAGCGCCACCACGCTACTAGGCAACATAATATACATTATGCGCCATCTCGCCAAGGGCCCTAGCGCCGCGCGACGTCCGGCGGGTCGGGAACGATCTCTTCGTAGCGGCCGATCCAGGGCAGCGGCAGCGCCTCCCCCGCGAGGGCGCGCGTGAAGCCGAGGATCGCCAGGCCGAGGATCGGCAGCCAGATCGCCAGGCGGGCCAGGATGAGAATGAGCAGCCCGAGGAACGGGATCCGGCCGATGGTGATCTCCATTTT
>VGXI01000180.1 GCA_016873475.1 bacterium
CCCCACCCACGCGGGCGGGGTCCAGGCCCAGAATCTCGCCAAGTGGTATCCCCCCGATCACTGGCTGGCCGCCGGCAACATCAACGGCACCGTGACCTGCATGACCGAGTACAACGGCGATCTCATCGTGGGCGGTGGCTTCGACCATGTCGATTGGGACGGCGAGTGGCTGTACACGGGAAACGTCGCCGGCCTGGGCCCTTCCGGCTGGTACCCCATCGCGGGGTACGGTGGCTCCAACAACGTCATCGACCTGGCCGTCTGGGATGGCCAGCTCGTTGCGGGGGGGGCCTTCCACGGCATGCAGGGGAACTACGACCTCGATTACCTCGCCCGCTGGGACGGCAGCACCTGGAGCTCCTTCTCGGCCTCGGGCAATGACGAGATCGACGGAATGGTGAAGGCCATCGCGGTCTTCCAGGGGGAGCTCTACATCGGCGGCAGCTTCTGGACCATCGGCGGCAAGCCCGTCGAGAAGATGGCGCGCTGGGACGGTGTCGAGTGGCAGCCCGTTGGCGAGGAGGTCTGGTCGGCGCTCATCTACGGGTATGGTCCCATCAGCTTCGCCGTCTACAACGGCGCTCTCTTCGTCGGCGGCGGTTTCCGCCTCGGCGCCCCCTGGTGGACCGACGGCATCATGCGCTGGGACGGCGCAAGCTGGTCCGTTTGCGGCGCAGGCTTGAACAACTCCGTCATCGACCTCGAGAGGATCGACGACGGTGTCTCGGAGAAGCTGTATGCGGCCGGCGCTTTCTCCCTGGCGGATGGGTACATCGACAGCAGGGGGATTGCAGCCTGGATCGAGACGCCCGTGACCGCCGTCGCGGAAGCCGGCGTCCCTCGCGGGATCACCCTGCACCCGAGCAGCCCGAATCCTTTCAATGCGCAGACCCGTGTCGCTTTCACCCTCGAGGAGGAGACCTGGCTCAAGGTAGACCTGCTGGATGTTCTCGGCCGGCTGGTTGCGACCCTGACGGAGGGCCTGCATGGCCCTGGAGAGCAGACCCTCGATTGGCAGGGTCGGGACAACCGGGGCAATGAGCTGCCCTCGGGCATCTATCTGCTGCGGCTGAGCAGCCCCGCGGGGGCGCAGCTCCAAAAGCTCGTCCTCGCCAAGTAGGACTGCGGGGCCGGCGCAGGCGAAGCCTTTCTTTGCTGCTTGCGGAGGCGCGAGCCATCTGACACGCGCCGATTGCAGCTCGTGCCACCGATCGACTAACGCATCAGCACCAGGCGCAGGGTCGCCACGCGGCCGCCGGCCGTCGCACGGGCGAGGTAGACGCCGCTGGGCAGGGCGTAGCCCTCGCCGTCGCGGCCGTCCCAGGTCACGCGCTGGGTGTCGCCGGCGGCGATGCCCGCCCAGAGGCGGCGCCGGTGCCGGCCGTCGATGCTGAACAGGTCGACCTGCGCGGCGCCCACGCGCGGCAGGCTGAGGCTCAGCGTGCTCTCGCCGCGGCTCGGATTCGGCTGCGCGCTGAGCGCGAAGCCGGCGCCGGGCGCGGCGGGCGCGGCCGTCGCGGGGCTCACGTCGCCAAAGTAGAGATCGCCGCCGTTGCCGAACTGGTTCGCGTGGACGTGCTTGCCCCCGCCGACGAAACGCGCGGGGTAGCGGCCGGTCGGGATCCCGTAGCCCTCCGCATCGACGTCATAGATCGAGCCCACGGTGTTGACCGTGAAGAGGGGCGTCGACTGCCCGCCCAGGAAGACGCTGATCTCGGGGCTGAGGTTCTGGGCGTCGCCCCAGCTGCCGATGACGCCGGTCTCGCCGCCGAAGGCGCTGGCCACCGGCAGATCCTGGTAGACGCCGTTCGACTGCGGGGACAGGTAGGTCCACAGCGGCGCGTTCCCGCTGGCCGTGAAGTACCAGGTCACCTTGTTGCGGTTGTAGCTGGTGGTGTACCAGCCCGCGATGAGCTGGCCCTCGGCGCTCAGCGCGCAGGTGCCGAGATACCAGCCCGCGGCGCCGCTGTTGTGCGACCACTTGAACTGGTAGCTGCTGCCGTTCCATTCCCAGACGAGCAGGAAGGTCCAGCCGGCGGCGATGTACTGGCCGTTCGGCGAGAGGGCGAGGGCGTCCGAACTGGCGCCGGCGCTGGCCGTCCAGAGCACGGCGCCCGTGGCGGCGTCCAGCGCGTGCATGACGGCGCCGTTGCGCAGGGCGATGCGGCTGCCGTCGTCGGTGATGCGCAGGGCGCGCGCGAACTCGCCCGCGGGGGCCGTGTAGCTCGAGAGCAGATCGCCGGTGAGCGGATCGAGCGCGAAGGTCTTGCTGCTCGTGGCCGTGTTCACCGCCAGCGCGAGCAAGTTGCCGCTCTCGGCAATGCGCAGGCAGTTCAGCGGCGCGCTGCAATTGGGGATGTCCTTCTCCCAGAGCGGCGTCGGCGGATCGCCCGCCATCCAGACATGCAAGCGCACGCCGGCGATCGCAGGCACGGCCTCGACGAGGGCGAGGAAGCCGGCGCCGGCCGTCACGTAGTTTTCGCCGCCGGTGAAGGTCCAATCGGGCGTGCCGCTCGAGCCGGCGAGGTAGTACTCGGCCGGGCAGTTCGTGCCATTGTTCAGGCCGGCGAAGACGCTGCCCTCTGCCGTCGCGCAGCTCGTGTAGATGAAGCCGGGAATGTTGTGTTGCCAGATCAGCTCGTCGCGCAGGTCGAGCGGCGCCGCGGCGAGAGCCGGGCGGTCGGGCCCGCGCTCCTCCTGGAAGTAGGCGCCATCTGCGCCGTGGACGTGGACGAGGCGGCTCGTTGCCGCCGCGGCGCCGCCGGGCGGCAGGGAAAGGGTGACGAGCAGGCAAAGGGCGAGCGCGGCGGGCTTCATCATCGACCTCCCGGGCTGATGGCGGCCTTCAGTATAGCGCATCGGTCGATCCGAGTCTTGCCAAGGGCGCGGCCGCTGCGCCTATACTCGCCGACCGCCACCAGGAGGCCCCGCATGCCGCGCTGCGTCTCGCGCTTCGTCCTCTGCCTTCTCGCCGCGCTCGTCTTCGCCCTGCCAGCCCCGGCCGCCGAGGGCGAGGCCCTGCTCGCTCTCGCCTTCGCCCGCGCCGACTCGGCGGATGCGCAGTTCCGGCCCTTCCGCTTCCACGAGGAAACGCGGACACGGATCAGCGACGGCGACGACAAGCTGGAGCACGAGGAGCGCAGCTGGCGGGAGGTCATCCAGTGGGCGCCCGACTCGACGCAAGTGCTCAGCGAGGGCAGCGAGCTCGTCTACAACCGCAAGGCCAAGCCCGGCGAGGAGGCGAAGGCGAAGGACGCGGACAAGGACAAGAAGAAGGAGCGCAAGCTCGACCTCAGCTTCGACTTCTTCACCGCTGAACGCCGCGGCGAGTACCGCTTCGCCCTGCGCGGACTCGAGACGCGCGAGGGGCGCGAGCTGGCCGCCGTCGCGCTCGAGCCCAAGAAGAAGAAGAAAGAGCTCTGGCAGGGCACGCTCTGGCTGGACCCGGCGACGGGCGCGCTGGCCGCGCTGGCGCTGAAGCCGGCCGACGGCAGCATGGGCGTGAAACACCTGGACATCACCGCTGGGCTGGCTGACCACGCGGGCCTCGACCTGCCGCGCTGGGTGGCGATGGACCTCGAGGTGAAGCTGCCGCTCGTTTTGCACAAGCACATCCGCACGCACACGGACCTCACGCCGTCCGCGTTGGCGCCCTAGCGCAAGCAAAGGGGGAGCCTTGCGGCTCCCCCGACGATTCGTCCCAAGCGAAACTGGCTAGGGCCTGCCAGCCGGCTCCAGCTCGCGCTCGAGCGAGGGCACGGTGACGCAGGCGGGCTTGGGTGGGCGCAGGCTGAGCGCGATGCCCGTCGCGACGAGGCAGAGCACGCCGCTGATCAGGAAGGCCGGCAGCCAGCTGCCGTTGTCGCGGAAGATCCCCGCCATGATCGGGCCGACGATGCCGCCGACGCCGTAGGCGGTGAAGACCCAGCCGTAGTTCTGGCCCAGGTGCGTGGGGCCGAAGAAGTCGGCGGTAGCCGTGGGGAAGAGGGCGAAGTTGCCGCCGAAGTTGAAGCCGATGATCGTCGCACCCAGGAAGAGCAGGGCCGGCGTGCCGCCCATCCAGTAGAAGAGCAGCATCATGACGCCCTGGCTGGCGGTCATGATCGTGATCGAGCGCTTGCGGCCGAGGCGGTCGCTGACAGCGCCCCAGACGATGCGGCCGATGCCGTTGGCCAGCGAGTAGAAGACGGCCATCGCCGTACCGGCGATGGCGGCGGCCTCGGCGGGGCTCTTGCCCTTGGCCTCGAGCGCGTCGATGCCGAAGAGCTGGATGATGCCGATCGTCATCAGGCCGGCCATGCCGCTGAAGATGAAGATCGACCAGAGCATGTAGAACTGCGGGGTCTTCAGCATCTGGTCGGGCAGCAGGTTGAGCTGGCCGGTGACCTTGTTGCCATCGACCTTCGGCTCGGGCGGGTTCCAGCCCCTGGGCTTGTAGCCGGCGGGCGGGTTGATCATCACGATGCTGCCCAGGCTGACGGCGATGAGGAAGATGATGCCGTAGAGGCCGAAGACGTCGAGCACGCCCAGCTTCTCGATGAGATGCGCCCAGGTGCTGGCGAGCTTGATCCAGATGAGGGCGCCGAAGCCGAAGCCGGCCACGGCGAGGCCCGTGATGAGGCCCTTCTTGTCGGGGAACCACTTCATGCCGACGGCGATGGGGCAGACGTAGGCGAGGCCGATGCCGGCGCCGCCGATGAGGCCGATCCCGAGCACTTGGCCGAAGATGCTGCCGCCGATGAACTTGGCGAGGATGTAGCCCAGCCCGAGCAGGAGGCCGCCCGTGAGGGCCACCCGGCGGGGGCCGATCTTGGCCTGCCAGCGGCCGGCGAGCACCATCACGATGGCGAAGGTGGACAGGCCGACGGAGAAGACCACCTGGGTCTGCGTGGCGCTGAAGTTGAAGGGCGCCTTCTTCAGGTGCGGGGTGAAGACGCTCCAGGCGTAGATCGCGCCCAGGCAGAGCTGGATGACGAGCGCGCCGAGGGCCACCAGCCAGCGGTTCATGGTCTTCTCCATCGGTCCTCCCGGCCTTACGGTCCTGCCTTGGGAAAAAAATCACGACCAATATAAGCAAGATGCTCGCCGTTTCAAGACCTGGTTGGCCGCAAATCCGCTCCCCCGGGGGACGAGTGGCAAGTGCTTGTGGGCCTTTGGGATGGATCGGGAGCGCAGGCCATGCCGAGGCGGGGGCCAGCCGCGGGGGCCAGCGGCGGCGGCTACCGGGGGCGGGACAGCGGGGGCAGCCAGGCTGGAGTCGCTCAGCCGGTGTTCGGCGGGCTCGCCATCGCCAGGGCGGCGGCAAGCCCCCTGCCGCCTTCGTGCAGCAGACGGTGGCAGGCCGCGCAGAGCGTGATCAGGTTCGCCGCGCTGTTGCGGCCTCCTCGCCGGCGCGGTTTGCGATGGTGAACTTCCAGGAAGCGCGTCGCGTGGCAGCCCGGCGCCTGGCAGCGGTGGCTGTCGCGCGCGAGTACTTGCCGGCGCATTGCCGGGGGAATCGAGGCCCGGTTGGGCTTGCCGTCCCGCTGCTCGCGGCAGTCGCAGGCCGCCTGCGCGGCGACTGCTGGCGCTACCGGGCGGCCGCCCGGCAGGTGCGCCCCGCCGCAGTCCTCGCAACGGTAGACCACGACCTGGTAGGGCGGCTTGTTTTGTACACGTGTACACTCCGCCTCGCTTTGTACACGTGTACAATCCGCTTCCGACAGCGCTGCGAAGGCCGCCAGCAGCAGCTCCTCCTTCGGCTCGCCGTGCCCCTGCTTGCGCAACCGCTCGACGATGGCCAGCCAGCGAGCGTGCTGCTCGGGCTCGAGCGTGAAGCTGACCTGCACCTTGGGCGCGGGCGTGGGGATCGCCGCGGGGGCCGGCGGCAGCAGGTCGCCCTGACCGGAATCGCGCGGCGCCTCGCTGCGGCTCTCGCGGATCCGCGCCTCGAGCTGGCGCGCACTGCTCGTCTTCGCGAGCGCGATCCACTGGCCTTCGGAGCGCGGCGTGGCGACCGCCGCCACGCTGCGGGCCTTGGTCCAGGGCATCTCGCCCGCCTCCACCGAGGCGCGCAGCTGGGGGAGCTCGCTCAACGACTCCGCCAGCTTGATGAACTGATAGGTCTTCGCCTGCCCGAAGCCGAGCACGGCCTCGGCGTAGGCGTGAATGCTGGAGTAGCCGCAGTCGCGGTAGAGCCGCCGGCGCATCAGCTCGGCGAACCAGAGCACGGCGTTCTGCTCGGCGCGGCGCAGCTCGGCGACGGCCGCGCGCAGGCGGGCATCCACCGCGGCGGCGGGGAGATTCGGAACGAAGTCGGACATGAAGAGACCTCGCCAGGACGAGGTCGCGGGAGGTGGGGAGGCCTGCAATATACTATGAGAGTCCGCGACGGTCAAGTGCATCGCCAAACAAATGCCGATGCCGCAGGCCGCGGGCACGCCGACCAGCACAAGCTCAGC
>VGXI01000181.1 GCA_016873475.1 bacterium
GGGCGCCGCCAGCACCGCCGGCCGCGCCGCCGGCCGCGCCGCCGGCGCCGAGTGCATCGGCGTCGCCGTCTCACCGGGCCGCAGGCTGAGCTGCAGGTGGAAGCTACTCCCCTCGCCCGGCGTGCTTTCAACCCAGAGGCGGCCGCCCATCATCTCCGCCAAGGCCCGCGAAATGCTCAGCCCCAGCCCCGTGCCGCCGAAGCGGCGCGTGACGCCCCCATCGCCCTGCTCGAAGGAGTTGAAGATCCGCCCCAGCTTGTCCGCCTCGATGCCGATTCCCGTGTCCAGCACGCTGACTTGCAGCTCGACCGCATCGTCCGCCACTCGCAGCGCTTCGGCGCGCAGCACGATCTCGCCGCGCTCCGTGAACTTCACCGCGTTGCCGACCAGGTTGATCAGGATCTGGCCCAGGCGCACGGGATCGCCGACCAGCGTCGCCGGCAGCGCCGGATCGACGAAGCTCACGAACTCGAGACCCTTGCGCTGCGCCTGCATCGCCAGGCTGCGCAGGCTGTCGTGGGCGAGATCCGCCGGGGAGAACTCGCAGAGATCCAGCTCCAGCTTGCCCGCCTCGATCTTCGAGAAGTCGAGGATGTCGTTGATCACCGTGAGGAGGTTGGCCGCCGAGGCCTGGATCGCTTCCAGGTACTCGCGTTGTTCGGCGTCGAGGGCCGTGTCCCCGAGCAGCGAACTCATGCCGACGATGCCGTTCATCGGCGTGCGGATCTCGTGGCTCATGTTTGCGAGGAACTCGCTCTTCGTGCGGTTGGCCAGCTCCGCCGAGAGCGCGTTCGTCCGCGCAGTGGCGACGGCTTCGCTCAGGCACAGGTTGGCCCCGGCCAGCCGCTGGTTCGCGGCCTCGGCGTCGGCCTGCGCCCGGCTCACCTCCAGCAGGGCCTTCCGCTCGCTGCCCAGGTTGGCGCGCAGGAAGAGGAGCCCTGCGGTCCAGGTGAGGGCCATGGCGCCGATCAGGAACAGGAAGTGACGGATCAGGTTGTCCTCGCTGCGCTCAATCCCCTTCGCGTGCTGGGCGAGATGCGCAGCCCGCTCGTCAATGGCTCGTGCGAGCAGCGCGTCGCGGGGATCGGCTTGTTCGCTCACCTGGCGAGCGAGGAATGCGTGGACCTCCGCCAGCAGCAAACGATCCTCGACGATGTGGTTCTCCCACTCGCCCTCCACTTGCCAGAAGAGGACCGAGAGCGTTACGAGCAGTACGAAGCTGAGCAGGGCGCTGATCGTGAAGATGCCGGCCGGGCTGCTGCGCCGGCGACGAGACCCGCCCGCAGCAACGCGCGCGCCTTCGCCGGTGACCCGCAGGGCTTCACCGGTGATGCCCATCGTCTCGGCCTCGGCGGGGTCGAAGACGGTCTGCTCGAGCAGGGACACCTCGCGCACGTGCGTCTGCCCTAGGCCAGCGCGCCGAGCAGGGGCTGCAGGCGTTCGATCTCCTGCTTCAGCACTCGATAGGAGCTAGCCGCCTCGCTGAGGTCCCCGCTGCGGCCGATCTTCTCGAGCACATAGGCGGCATCGTAGGCGCTCTGGGCGGAGAAGTTGCCCACGGCGCCCTTGAGCGTGTGTGCGCTCTGGCTCAGGGCATCGCTGTCGCCGTTGCGCACGGCGTTTTCGATCTCGACCAGGAGCTGCGGGCAGTCCTCCATGAACATGCCGGCCAGTTCCACGAGCAGTTCGAGGTCGCCGCCAACGCGATCCAGGGCCGCGGCCCGGTCGAAGACGCTCAGTTCGGTGTCGACGTTCACGATCGCTTCCTTTCTTTCTCCTTCGCGCTGGGCTCCGGTGGCCGCGTCCTGCGACAGCCCCTGCGCCAGGCGCACGATGACCTTCAGCAGTTCCCGTTCATCGATCGGCTTCGAGAGGTAGTAGTCCATGCCGGCCGCCTCGCAGCGGGCGCGGTCGCCCGCCATCGCTTCGGCCGAAAGGGCAACGACGGGCAGGTGGGCGCCGCCCGCCCGCTCGTAGTCGCGAATGGCGCGAGTAGCGGTGAGTCCGTCCATGTCACGCATCTGGACGCTGATCAGCACGCCGTCGTAGTCCTGCTGCGCGAGCAGCTCGATGGCCTGGATGGCCGAATCGGCGAGCTGCACGCGATGCCCCTGCGCCTCGAGCAGCTGACCCAGACGCTGGCGACTGGCCTCGCTCTCCTCGGCGACGAGCAGGCGCAGGCTGGGCGGCGGCGCTATGTGCACCGGCGCCTCGCCCGCGGGCAGGCTACCGCCGATCCCTGCGCCGGCCAGCTCCGCCGGCGCGCGCTGCGGCGTCGCTTCGCGCGCGGCCTGCGGGCGGGACTCATCCTGGGCCAGGCCGAAGGGGCAGGTGAAGTGGAAGTTGCTCCCCTGCCCGGGGACGCTCTGCATCCACATCGTGCCGCCCATGGCGCGCACGAGCCGCGAAGCCAGGCTGAGGCCGAGGCCGCCGTTGCGATGGCGGCGCGAGGCGGGCCCGCCGCCCTGGCCGAAGGGCGCGAAGAGACCGTTCTGCTGGGAGTCGGGAATGCCGCAGCCCGTGTCGTGCACGGTGAACTGGAGCGACGCGCTGCGTGCCGACTCGCGCGCGAGCTGGACCTTGAGCACCACCTCACCGTGCTCGGTGAAGCGCAGCGCGTTACCGAGGAGCTGGTCGAGCACCTGGCGCACCCGCGGGCCGTCGCCGATCACGCGGGAGGGGATCTGCTTCTCGATCTCGGCACGCAGGGTGAGGCCCCGGCGCATGGCGGCTTCCGCGAGCGTATCGAGCGCTTCGCGCACGACGTCGCGCCAGACGAACTCGGTCTGCGCCACCTCCAGGCGACCCGCCTCCAGCTCGGCGTAGGTGAGGATGTCCTCGATGCTGCGCGCAAGGCCGCGCGCCCCGCGTGCCGCCGACTCCAGGCCCTCGCGATCGTGGCCGGGCGCCGCCAGCGCGCGCTGGCAGTCGTCGACCAGGCGACGCGCCGGCAGCCGCAGGCGGTCGCTGACGTGCGTGAGGAAACAGGGCAGACTGTCGCCGGCGCGAGCCGTCTCGCTGCGCGAGGTCTCGAGAGCGGCGTGCTCGGCCGCGAGGCCGGCGCTCAGGAGCCGCCGCGCGACGAACTGGCCGCAGGCCCCGGCGATGCGCCCGATCGCCTCCAGGCGTCGCGCGGGCCAATCGCCGGTCTGGTGCGTGAAGACGAGCAGCGTGCCCGTGACTCCCGTGCTCCGCCCGAGCGGGAAGATCCAGCAGGCCGCGTGCCGCGGCGGTAGCGCCTGGCCGAAGGGCGGCTCCCCAGCGGCCTGCAGGTCGAGCCGGAAGGGCCGCTCGCCGCCGGCGAGCGGCCGGAAGGCCTCCGGCAGCGTGACGGGCAGCAACTCGACGAGCACGCCCGCCTCCTTGTCCTTGCTGTCGAGCACGCGGAAGGCCAGGCGTTCGAGGCCGCTCTTGGCGTCGGACGCCGCGTAGAGCGCCACCCAGCCAGAACTCTCGAGTTCGGGGCGATTCAAGATGGCGGCCAGCGCGCCCTCGAGGTTGTCGCCGTGGTGGAGTGCCGCGCTGGCCGCGGCTTCGAGATCGAGCAGTTGCTCCAGCTCGCGTAGCGCGCATTCGAGCCCCTTGCGCTCGCTAACATCGCAGCCGAGGCCGCGCAGCACGGTGCTGCCGCCGTCGGCGGCTACCGTGCGCTGGAAGGTGATCTCGAGCCAGTGCGTCTTCCCGCTGCGGTCGGCGAAGGGGAGGACGACCGCCCCCGCGCGCCCGCTGCGGGCGGCGGCGAGATGGCGGCGCACGGCCTCGAGCGAGTCGGGGACGACGAGCTCGCCCAGGCTCATCTGCGCCACCTCGGCTGCGTCGTAGCCGAAGAGATCCGTGGCGGCGCGATTGAGGGCGATCAGCTTCGCCGTGCCGGCGGCGTCCGCCTGCAGCTCAGCCGTGATCACCAGCTCGCGGGCATCGTCGATCAGGCGCTCGAAGCGCTCGCGACTGGCATCCAGGTGGGTGTCCGCGGGACGCGTGCGTAGCCGCCCGAAGACGAGCAGACCCGAGCCGAGGCCGAGCAGCACGAAGATGCCCAGCGCGTAGCCCAGAAGCTGATTGCGATAGGGCGTCATCAGGGCGCCCAGCTGCCCGCCCGAGACGTGGGCGACGATCTTCCAGCCGCCGGGCGCGCCGCCGGCCGTGAGCTCGCTGAGTGGACGGCCGGGCTTCAGGTCGCGGTAGCTGGTGATGCCCGAGCGATTGCTGGCCTGGCCTTCGGCAGCGGCGAGGATCTGCTGCCAGAGCTCGGGCGCGGCGGTGCTGGGATCGTAGGCTCGCTTGGCCGGGCGATCGCCGGCGAAGGCGAGCACGCTGCGGGCATGGCGATCCATGATGCGCAGCTCGGCGGCGACGCCCTCCGGAGGCTCTGCGCCGCCGGCCAGCAGGGCCTCGCCGCGGCAGGCGAGCACGAGGCTGCCGAGGAGCTGGCCGTCGGCGCGCACGCCGGTGGCGAAACGCAGGCCCTGCCCCTCTTGGTCGGAAAGCCAGTAGCGCACCTGGCCGACGGGCAGCTCGTCCAGCTCGACGGGACTGCGGCCGCGCTCGCGGGCGGGGCCGTCGGGGAAGACGGCGACCGGCTCGCCCTCCGCGCGCTCGAGGTGCATCCGCTCGTGGCCCTTGCGATCGTAGAGGGCGAGTTCGAGATAGTCGCGCTTGCCGCCAGCGAAGCGTTCGATGTCGCGGGCCAGCGCGCTGGCGCTCTGGCGGTCGAGTTGCCCCCCGCCCTCGCCGATGCCATGCTCGGCCGCACGCTGGATGGCACCGTTGCGCGAGAGCGAGAGCAGATCGGTGGCGATCTGCAGGAGCGTGCCCTCCATCGCGTTGGCCTGGCTCTCCAGCCGCTCGCGCTCGCTGGCGGCGAGACGGTCGACGCGGCGGCCGCGCTCGGAGGCGTAGAGCAGCAGGCCGACGGCCAGCACGAGCAGGCCGCTGCCGAGGAAGAGGACCAGGAAGCGGGGCATCGCCCGCCGCCAGTTGCCGTCGCGCTCGCGAACGCGCTTGCCCACCATGCCGGGCTCCTTCGGCTGACCGTCCCTGGGGGCGGCCGGGTCCGGGACCGGGGCGGCCGGGGTCGTGCGCAGGCGCTGCAGAACTTGCCACCTGCAGCCCCCAGCGGGTCCGCTGCCAGGGCAGGGGATCCGTGGGAGTCCGCGGCCACCAGTCAAGTCCCTTGACTTGAGATGACTTACGGCAGTGGCCCCCCGGGCGGGTGCCGAAAGGCCATCGCGCGACAGGGAATAAGCAGAGGCCGGGCCAGTTCTTGGCGCCTCAGCGGGGCTGAGCCGACTGGCTGCGCAGGGCGGCCAGGACGCGGGCGGGGCTGAGGGGAGTCTCGCGCAGGCGGATGCCCGCGGCGTCGGCGAGGGCGTTCGCCACCGCCGGCGCCGGACCGTTGATGCAGATCTCGGCGATGGCCTTGGCGCCGAAGGGCCCCGTGGGCTCGGGGTCCTCGACGAAGATCACCTGCTGCAGGGGCAGGTCGGCGGGGCCGAGATAGCCGTGCTCTCGAAAGCTCGCGGCCAGCGGTCGACCCAGCGGGTCGTAGTGCATGCCCTCGACGAGGGCCATGCCGAGCCCCTGGGCCACGGCGCCCTCCACCTGGCCTTCGGCCATCGCGGGGTTGAGGACGCGGCCCGCGTCCACCGCGGTGACGAAGCGCAGCACGCGGATCGCGCCCGTGGCCAGGTTCACTTCGATCTCGGCGAACTGCGCGGCGAAGGGCGGCGGCGAGTCCGGCGAGACGTGGCTGGCCGTGGCCATCAGCTGGCGCTGATGGTCCGTGTAGAGGCTCTTCGTTCCGATCTCGGCGTAGGACAGCCGACGGCCGCCGGGAGCGACGACCGCCGCGCCCTCGGCGCCGCTCTCGAGGCGCAGGCTCCCCGCCTCAACGCCGAGGAGAAGCGCCGCGTAGTCGAGGATGCGCCCGCGCAGGATCTCCGCGGCCTTCTTCACCGCGCCGCCGCTCACGTAGGTCGTGCTGCTCGCGTAGGCGCCGGGGTCGAAGGGCGCGTGGTCCGTATCGCCCGAGCTGACGACGATCGCCTCCGGCCTCACGCCCAGCACCTCGGCGGCGATCTGCGCGAGCACGGTGTCGCTGCCCGTGCCGATGTCCGCTGCGCCGACCAGCAGGTTGAAGCCGCCGTCCTCGTTCAGCTTGAGGAAGGCGCCGCCCATGTCGATGCCGGGGATGCCCGAGCCCTGCATGGCGAGCGCGCAGCCGATGCCGCGGCGCAGCGGCGAACCCGCCGGGGCGCCGGGCGGGGGGCAGCCGCGGGGAGCGGTCCGCCAGCCGATGGCCGCGGCCCCGGCCGCGAGGCAGGCCGCCGCCGCGCCGCTCGCCAGGCGCGAGAGCGCGGCCTCGCGGCCCTCGCCGAGCCTGGCGGCGATCACCA
>VGXI01000182.1 GCA_016873475.1 bacterium
AAGAGCCCCCGCGGCTGGCAGGCGCTTTGGCGGCCAAGCCAGTCCGCGAGAAGGGCGAAGAACTCCGCGCGAACGGCGCGCTCGCGCCAGGGATAGTGGCCGCAGCGCGCGAACGCCCGGAACTCGAGCTGCGGGAGAAAGGGAAGCAGGCTGTCCCGAATCAGCGAACCGGGGTGGGGATCCTGCGCGCCGTGCAGCATGAGCACGGGCGCGCGGATCGCCGCGAAGGCCGCCGGGTAGACATCCGCCGCCTGGAGCCGCAACATGTCGGTCCAGGTCTCGGCGTGGGCGCGGGCGTCGAGCGCGGCATGGCTGACCTCGGGGAGCAGATCGACACCGAAGGCGGCATCGAAGCGCTCGGCCTTGGCGAGCAGGCGGCGGTCGGGATCCATCTCGCTGTGGTCCAGCGCCGCGAGCGAGGCCAGGAAGCCCTTGCCGCCGCGCTGCTCGAGCGCCAGGGTGTACTGCGTGCGGGCCGCTTCGTCGAAGGTGCCGCAGCCCACCAGCGCGAGCGCCGCGAAGGCCGTGGGCGCCGCGGCCGCCGCGGCCAGGGCGAGCATCGCACCCCAGGAGTGACCCACGAGGGCGGGTTGCTCACCGGGGCACTCGGCCGCGGCGAGCGCGAGCAGGTCGTCGACGTGCTGCGCGACCGTGAGCGGCCCACCGTCTGCGCTCCCCCGCTGCCAGGGCTCCAGAACGCGAAAGCCCGCGGCGAGACCGCGGGCCAGTCCTGCTGCGGAGCCCGGCGCGCCGGGCCCGCCGTGCAGGACGATCACGCAAGGGGCCGCTGTCGCCGCGGCGCCATGGCGATCGAGCCTCACTTCAGATCGAGCTCGATGCCGCCCACCAGCTTGGCCAGCCCGTTGTAGATCGACGAGCCGATCACGCCGATCAGGAAGCCCAGGCAGCCGTAGAGGATCGGCATGAAGATCAGCGCGCCCAGGCCGAAGAACGCGGCGATGAAGGGGGGAAGGCTCTGGTCGACGAGCGTGGCCATGAGCCCCAGCGTCGCGAAGAGCG
Organism: bacterium; assembly: GCA_016873475.1. Taxonomy (NCBI): domain Bacteria; species bacterium. The sequence goes on from VGXI01000182.1 coordinate 1,021, forward strand.
CGACGAAGCTGCCGGCGATGAGGCCGATGCAGGCGTAGAGCAGCGCGAGCACCTTGCCGGCCGAGAGCACGCCGATGCGCTTGAGAACCATGGTCGCCTCCGGGGATGACGGGTGGAGTTGGAAACGGACCTCCTACCGGCCCGCGACCGCGCGATTCAGCCCGGCCAGGCCGCAGGCGGCGAGCAGGGCCGGCACGTCGGCGACCGGCGCCACGGCGCCCTTCGGCAGGCCCTTGCCGAGCGTCGCCGTCGCCGCGACCAGCACGCGCTCGAAGCCCAGGCGCAGGGCCTCGTGGCAGCGCTCCTCGAGATGGCTGCCCGCGCGCAGGTTGCCGCGCAGCCCCACTTCGCCGAGGGCGAGCGTGGCGTCCGGCAGGGACCGGCCGCTGAAGCCCGAGGCGAGGGCGACGAGCAGGGCGGCGTCGGTCGCCGGATCGTCCAGGCGCAGGCCGCCGGCCACGCTGACGAAGAGGTCGCTGCCGCCCAGCGCGAGCCCGGCGCTCCGCTCGAGCACGGCGACGAGCAGCGAGACGCGCCGCGGGTCCACGCCCTGCACCACGCGGGCCGGCGTGCCGTAGCGCGGCGCGCTCACCAGGGTCTGCACCTCGACGGCCAGCGGTCGCGTGCCGGTGAAGGTCACGGTCACGGCCGTGCCCAGCTCGCCCTTCAGGTGCCGGCCGCCGAGGAAGCCGGCCGGGTCCTCCACGGCGACGAGACCGGCGCCGGTCATCTCGAAGAGCGCGATCTCGTGCGTGGGGCCGAAGCGGTTCTTCACCGCGCGCAGGATGCGGCCGAGGCCGGCCTCCTCGCCCTCGAAGTAGAAGACCGCGTCCACCATGTGCTCGAGCTGGCGCGGCCCCGCGATCTGCCCCTCCTTCGTGACGTGGCCGATGAGCACCAACGGAAAACCGCGCTCCTTGGCTGCGCGGCTCAGCACCTGCGAAACGTGGCGCAGTTGCGTGACCGAGCCCGTGGCGGCCTCGATGTCGGCGTCGCCGAGGGTCTGCACGGAGTCGAGCACGACGAGCGCGGGCGCGAGTTGCTCGATGGCGGCGAGCACAGGCGCGAGCTCGGTGGCGGCGAGAAAGTAGAGCGCGGGCGCGAGCGCGCCCAGGCGCTCGGCGCGCAGTCGCACCTGGCCGGGGCTCTCCTCGCCGCTCACGTAGAGGACGGGTTGCGGGCTCGTGGCGGCCATCGCCTGCGCGGCCTGGAGCAGCAGGGTCGACTTGCCGATACCGGGGTCGCCCCCCACCAGCACGACCGAGCCCGGCACGAAGCCGCCGCCGAGCACGCGGTCCAGCTCGGCGAGGCCGCTGGCCAGGCGGCGGCTCGCATCCAGCGGCAACTCGGCCAGCGGCCGCGGGATCGCCGCGGTGCCGATCGACCCCGCCGCGCCCGCAACCACCGCGCGCGGGCCGCGGGCGGCGGCCTCCTTGCCGATCGCGCGGGCGAGCTCGGTGAGCGAGTCCCAGGCGCCGCACTGCGGACATTTGCCCAGCCAGGTGGCGCTCTCGGCGCCGCACTCCTTGCAGAGGAAGCGGGTGTTCTTCTTGGGCATGCGCGCATCCTAGCACAGGGCGCTGAAGCGCGACAGCGCCGCTTGCCGCGGCCGCCGCCGGGCTGCTATCCTTCTCGGGTCTGGCTCCGGGCCCCTGCCCGGCGGCCCTCCCGCGAGCAACTGGATGCCGAGCAGCAAGCCGACGCGAACCCCTCACCGCCGGCTGGCGACCCGGGCCTTCCGGATCGTGCTGGGCATTGCTCTGCTCGGCGGCCTCTGGCTCGGCCCGGCCGGCCGCGCCGCCGCCCTCCCCCCGCACAGCGAGCACCATCCGCGCCTGCTCTTCGGCACCGGCGAGGAGGACGCGCTCTACACGGCGATCCAGGCGGACATCACGCGCGCGCAGGTCTGGCAGGAGGCCATCGAGGTCGCTGCCGTCATCTCGAGCTGGGTGCCCGACTCGCTGCTCAAGAGCTACTTCGGCTACAACTACATCGAGGAACTGTCGCTGCTGTCGACACTGGAGCCCGGGCCCTCCTCGCTGCTCTACGGCCGCGCGGTGATCGACGCCCTCATCTGGCAGTGCGACACCTACGACACCGAACTGGACGTCTTCCTCGGCCAGCTCGCCCCCACCCTGCGCCTGCACAACCTGGCCTGGGGCTACGACCTCGCCGGCTGGGCGGCCACCGAGGCCGAGCGCGAGCGGATCGCGGCCGAGATGCTGCTCTACCTCGAGGCGATGGCGACTCACTGGGACTTCACGCGCTTCCTCTACAACCCCTACGTCAGCAACAAGGGCATCTCGATCGGCGCGATGATGCTGCTCGCCGTGCTCGCCCTGGAGCCCGACCTGCCCGGCGCGCCCGCGCTGGCCACGGGGCGCGCGGCCGCCGAGCAGTACCTCGCCGTCGGTCTCGGCGAGATGTTCGCGCCCGACGGCATCTACCGCGAGGGCCTCGGCTACGAGGTCTGGTCGCTGCGCACGCTGTTGCCCACCTGGCGGGCGCTCGATCGCCTCGAGGGCCGGCCCTGGGATCCGGACTTCCTCGCGCGCGCCCTCGAGGCCGTGGCCTACCTGGGCCTCGAGCTGGGCGGCGGCCGCTTCCTCAACCGCAACGACCACAACACGAACGACTACATCCTCGGCCGGCACCACAGCCTCTTCGAGTTCGCGACGGCCTTCGGCCCCGACCCGCCCTTCGCGCGCTGGCTCCTGCGCCGCATCTCCGGCGATCTCGGCTTCTCCTGGGGCCATCTGAGCGACCCGGTCGCCACGCTCCTCTGGCACACGAGCGGGCCCGAGAAGGGTCCGGACCTGCCGAAGAGCCGCTTCTTCCCCGAGGCGGGCCTGTGGATCTACCGCGAAGGCTGGCCGGGCGATCCGCTGGACGGGAGCTTCCTCGTCACGCTCGAGGGGATGGAGTTCCGCGGCGGGCACACCCAGGAGGACGTCGGCCAGTTCGCGCTGCGCGCCTTCGGCCAGGGCTTCGCGCTCGACAACGGGGCCGGGGCAACGGCCAAGGAGACGCAGGCGCACAACCTGCCCATGGTCGGCGGCAAGGGCCAGCACAATGCCGGCAATTCGATCGGCACGGACGGCAAGCTGCGGCGCCTGATCGCCGGGCCGCGCTGGGAGCTGCTGCGCGTCGACATGACGGCGGCCTACACGACGCACTCGCCCTTCAACGATCCGGACTGGCCCTTCGACGGCATCGACTGGTCCTGGGGCTACGACGGCGGCAATCCGATGCGCCGCGCCCAGCGCGAGCTGCTGCTCCTCCCCGGCGCGCCGGGCGAGTTGCCGACGGTCTTTCTGCGCGACCGCCTCGAGCCGCTTGCCCCGAACGCGCAGCGCATCGACTGGCGCTTGCATATGGACGAGACCCTCGGCTTCAGCCAGACGACCCTCGGTCTTTGGCGCGCGGCGGGCCCGGCCGGTTCGCTGCGCCTGCAGCTCCACGGGCCGATCGCGAGCAGCGTGACCTGGAGCATCGCGCCCTTCGACAACGAGAACGTGGACCCCGACAGCCGCGTCTTCAGCGTCGGCCTGACCGCGAACCAGGCCGAGTTCCTCTGGCAGCTCACGCCGCTCGCGCCGGGCGCGCCCGATCCCGTCGTCGCGGCCGAGGAGTTCGACGCGGGTCGGCGGATCGCGATCACCGAGGGCGCCCGCGAGCGCATGCTGCTCGTGGCGACCGGCGAGGCGCCCTTCATCGTGGACGACACCCTGCTCGACGGCGATTGGGCGCTGGTGGAGCAGGAGGGTGCGGCCACGCGCACGCTGCTCGGCGACGGCAAGCGGCTCGTGGTGGACGGCCTACCGCTCGTCGATCTCAGCGAGCGCGCATCGGCCGGCTGCGAGGGCGACACGGTGCGCCTGTCCTGCTACGTGCCCGTCTTCCGCATCTGGGCGCCGGCGGCCGTGGCCGTGCTCGCGGCCGACAGCCTCGTCGCCTTCGAGCGCGACGGCGACTACCTCTTCGGCCCGCCGACGCCGGAAGACGATCCGCCGCCGCCTTCCGGACCCGCCGAGGCCCTCGCGCTGCGCGCCTGGCCGAACCCGAGTGCGGCGCCCGTGCAGTTCGCGCTGGCGCCCGAAGCCGACGCGGGGCCGCTGCGTCTGGAGATCTTCGACCTGCGCGGCCGGCGCCTGCACGTCTGCGAGGACGCCGCGGCGCCGGACCTGGAGGGTGGTCCCGCGCTGCGCTGGTCGGGTTGCGACGAGTCGGGCGCGGACATGCCGAGCGGGGTCTACCTCGCCCGCGCCACCCGCGGCGGCGCCAGCACGAGCACGAAGTTCGTGCTGCTCAGGCGCTAGAGACCCAGGCCCTAGAACAGCGAGAAGCTGACGAACTTCTTCGGGTTCGCCTTGATCTCGGCGATCAGGCTGTCCAGGCGGCTCACCGTGTGCAGCAGCGAGTCGTGCAGCGCCGGCGAGGCGAGCGCCTTGCCGAGCGTCCCCTCGCCGGCCTCGAGGCGCTCGCTGAGGCGGCCGAGGCTGCGCGTGAGCTGGGATAGGTCCGTGGCCAGGCTGTCGGCGCGGCGAGCGGCCTGGCCCATGTCGGCCACGGTGCGGCTCACGGGCTCCGCGTTCTCAGCGAGGAAGCGGTTCAGGTCGCCGGTGAGGCCGTCCACGCGCGTGAGCACGGCGCGAGTCTGCGCGCGGCTCTCGGCCGTCCAGGCGCGCAGCTCGCGCACGCCGCCCTCGAGGTTCGTGGCCAGGCTGTCCAGGCGGCCGCCGCCGCTCAGGCTGTCCAGGCGCGCGGCGAGCACGGAGAGGCTGCTCACCAGAGCCGCGCCCTCGCGCATCAGCAGCGCGAGGTCGGCGCCGCTCTCCCCGCGCAGGCGGGCGCCGCGCGCGGCCGGCTCGGTCGAGCGACCGGGGATGACGCGCACCGAGGTGGGGTCGAAGAGGTCCGTCACCAGGAGCACGCGCGCGTCCTTGCCGACGAAGGTGCCCTGCTCGATCTCGAGCCCAACGCGCACGCGGTCCTGCTGCAGATCGACGCTGGTCACCTTGCCGCGGTCGACGCCGAGGATCTCCACCGGGGCGCCCGGCTTGAGGCCGGCCACCTGCTCGAACTCCACCGTGAGCGGGAAGGTTGCCACGCTGAACTTGAACTCCTTGAGGAAGAGCAGCCAGGCCGTCATCGCCACGATAGCCAGGATGACGAGCAGCCCCACCCGCAGTTCGACGTTGCCTTTCACGTGGCCTCCCTAGCGGACCTTGATCGGCCCCTGGCTGCGCCCCTCGATGAACTGCCGCACGTAGGGATCCTCCGTCGCGCGCAGTTCGGCGGGCGTGCCGGTGAAGATGATGCGCCCCTCGTAGAGCATGCTGATGCGGTCGGCGATCTTGCTGGCGCTGGT
>VGXI01000183.1 GCA_016873475.1 bacterium
CAGATCGACGCCGCTTTCGAGGGCCGCGATCTGGTCGCCCAGGTTCGCCTTGAAGGGGATGCAGATCTGCTCGGGCGAGTGACGGACACCCGCGGCGAGGCTCTGCATCGTCGGCTTCGGCGGCTGTTGCAGCTCGATGCCGAGGTGGCGCACCCAGGCGCCGAGGTTGACGTCGATGTGCCCCATGTGCGCGAAGGCGGCCTTCATGAGGACACCCGCGCGGCGAGCATGTCGCAGAAGGACTCCAGGCGCGTCTGGAGTCCGGCCTCGCCCGTCAGTTCGTCCACGGTCAGGTAGAGGATGGGCTTCCGGCGGCCTTGGCGCAGCTCGCGCTCGATCAACTCGCTGACCACCGCGAAGGTGCCGCAGGCGAAGCTGGTCAGGAAGACGATGCCGTCGACGTCCTTGCGGCCGAGGAAGTGGCCGACCGCGCCCAGGAGCTGCCGCTCATAGGACCAGGAGACCTCGCCGATGCCGGCCAGCTCCGCCTCGATCGCGGCCGCCGGCACCTGCGTGCACAGCTCGACACGCGCGCCGAGGCCCGCGAGGCGACGGCTGAGCCCCACCGACAGAAAGTCGTCGAAGACCAGGTACTCGTGCGCGACGAGGCCGATCGCCGGCCCGCCGGCCGCGGCAGGCGCGGCGGCGCCCGGCCCGCGCCGCCCGCCGCGCAGGCCGGCCGCGGCGTGGAAGTCCTCGCCGGCAGCGACGGCGGCGGCGAAGGCGGACTGCTGCGCCTCGGCGACCGCGAAGGCCGCGCGCGCCGTGCGGCGGCCGAAGCCGAGGCGCGCGCCCAGCTCGAGGAAGGTGCTCTCCAGGGACCGCTCGCGCAGGTGGTGGTCGACGTCCAGGATGAGCGGCGGCTCGCCGAGCAGGGCGCGGGTCATGTCGGGCAGGCCGATGAACTTGGGGCAGCTGAAGCGCGCCTTCGCCGAGCGCTCGACCGAGATCACGCGCGGGACGAGCAGCGCGTCAACTCCAGCGTCGCGCAGGTGGAGGCAGTGGCCGATGAAGGCTTTTACCGGAATGCAGAGGTCGTCGACGGTGGTCCGCACGCCCTGGAAGAGGATGGCCTTCGTCGTCGGTGGCGACACGACGACCTCGCAGGGCAGCGCCTCGAGGAAGCCGCGCCAGAGCGGGGCGTACTTGTAGGCGAGCAGGGCCGCGGGCAGGCCGACGCGCGGCGGGCGGTCCCCCGGCCAGACCGGATGGCGCCGCCGCCCTCGCCGGAGGGAGATCACGACCGGCCTCTGTGGGCGCTCGCGTCCATCGCTTCCCTCCTCCGCCGCCGCGAGGATAGGCGATTGTCGCCCAGCGCCGCCAGTACGAAGACAGCCTGATCCGCTCTTGCCCCGCGATCTGCCGAGCCGGGGCCGCCAGTGGTCACGTGTACACTCCGCGCCGCCGGCCCGGCCCCAATGCGAAGCGGCTGCGGGCCAGCCCCGCAGCCGCTCCCTGTCCCCATCTGGTTCGGCTACTCGACGCGAATGCCGTCGATCAGGATCGCCGAGTCGTAGATGCTGTCGCCGATGTCGCCGGCCTTGAAGCGCAGCGTCACCGTCTGGCCTGCCCAGGGCGAGATGTCCAGTGCCAAACCCCGCCAGCCCGTGCGGTAGACGCCGGCGTCCGCGCCCTCGGGCCCCTGGTCGAACTGGATGCCCGCCGGCGTGACGTCATCGCACAGGTCGTCGATCCGGACCGTGAAGACCACGGTCTCCAGCGCGGCGGCGTCGATCACGCTCACCTGGAAGAAGTCCTGGTACTGGCTGCCGCACCACTCGAGGAATTCCTCGGAGAAGTAATTGTAGGCGAGCCGGAGCGTGTCCCCCGCTTCGGGCACGCAGACGGTCTGGTTGAGCTCGCCCGTGTTCAGCGTGTAGCCGAGGCCGGTCGAAACGATGCCCATCGCAATGCCGTCCACCGGCGCCTGGTCGCCCAGGCGCGAGATGACGCGGCCGTCGCCGGCCACGTCCCAGGCCGCCAGGGTGCCCAGCTCGAAATCGCCGTTCTGCAGCTCGGTGCCGTAGGCCAGCTCCTCGTTCCCGACTGCCGTGAAGGCGGCATGGCGATGGCCGGGGTCGACCTGCGGCGAGGCCGCATGCGCCGGCCCGCTGCGCAGCCCGCCCTCGAGGATGCCGCTCCAGAACGCCAGCGAAGCCGCATTCGCGAACTCGACCGTGATGCTGCCGTCGAAGCCGGTCAGGAAGCCGGCGCCGCTGCCGAGCAGGGCCAGCGGCCAGATGTTGTTCGCCGTCACGTCGCAGGCGGCGATCTGCAGGATGGTGTCCGGCAGCCGCGGGCTGTACTTGGCAACGAAGGCCGCCTTCACGGCGAAGACGCTCGTCCCGTTCGCGCGCACGATGCACATCGCCGGGTTCGTGTCGAAGAGGTCCCAGGCGTACTCGAGGCAGCTCGCGAAGCTGACGGGCTCGCCCGTCAGCAGCGCCACCTGGCCGCCCGCGAGCTGCGCCGAGTGCGTGAAGATGCTCACGGCGCCGTAGCGCGCCAGCTCGCGCAGGGCGTCGACATCGGCGGCCCCGTCTTGCAGGAGGCGCACGCCGAAGCTCGGGCAGTGCGCCGCCTCGAAGAGCGCGGCCGCCGCGGCCCCCGGATCCTCGCCGCCGGGCAGGCTGCCCAGCCAGCTCGCGAAGGGGCTGTAGACGAGGGCGAGGTTCGAGTCGACCTCGTTCAGGTTGCCCAGGTTGCGATCGCCGCCGGCGCGCGGGCGCGCGGGCTCGCCGACACGCATCAGGCGCCGGGTTGCGGCTGGATCGCGGTGGGGGCGCCGCGGCGCGCGAGCGGTCGTCGCCGGCGCGCTCGCGCCGTAGACGGGATCGATCGTCGGGTCCACGAGCAGCACGCCGGCCTCGAAGCCCATGTTGTAGACGGCCCAGAGGCTGCCGCCGTCGGGCGCGAGATAGGCGTCGACGACGTAGTTCCGCGACTCCAGCCAGGCGAGCAGCGCCGCGCGCGCGGCCTCGAGGTCGCCGCCCAGGGCGAGCGCGGCCTGCCAGCGCGCCTCCACCGAGTCCTGGTAGGCAAGGGCGACGCTCACCAGCCCCTCCGGCGGGGCGTGGCGAACCGGTAGCTTGGCGATCACCGACCAGCGCGCGTGGCTGAGGCCGCTTGCCGTCGAGGTGGCGCGCACGAGCGCGCGCAGGTAGATCGTCTGCGGCACGACGGCGAAGAGCCCGTGCACGATGGCCGCGTAGTTGCCGTCGCCCATGATCTCGTCGCCGTTGTCGAGGTCGCCGTTGTCGGCGAGGGGCGCGAGCACGCTGACGCTGTCGCCGGCGTTGGTGACGCGGTAGAGCGCGACGCTCTCGACCTCCAGCGAGTCGGCGACCATCAGCTCGGTGAGCACGCGCAGGTCGGCGGTCGCGCCAACGGTCAGCCCCTGCGGCACCAGGAGCGGCCCGCGCGTGAAGACGAGCTCCGTGCTCTCGATCGGCAGGGTGACGCGCTCGCTCCAGAGCGTGAGCATGGCGGCGGCCGCGTTGCGGGCCGTGAGGAAGGCCGCCACGCGCAGGCTGCCCGGCGCGCCGTAGCTCAGGGCCTCGGCGACCCCCGAGTAGATGCGGTCGGCGGCTACCATGTCGGCGTCGGCGGCGTTCCCGGTATCGGTCAGGGTGGCGAGCGCGCCGAGGGAGGCGCCCGACTCGCTCACGCTGTGCAGGACGACGCTCTCGAGCGTGTACCCCGGGGGCGCCTCGGCCTTGAGCGTGGCGATGAGGTCCACCGGCGTGTCGACGAGCAGCACCTGCCGGTTCACGGCCAGCGGCTCGAGCAGGCGGATCGCGGGCGCCTCGCTGTCCGGTCCATCGGTCTCGGGGCCGGTGCTCTTGGAGCAGCCGCCGGGCAGAAGCGCGGCCAGAAGGGCGAGGCTGAGAACGAAGCCGGCCAGGGGCAGCGCCCGGCCGCGGACTAGCGCGCGCATGCGATCTCCTTCCTGCTCACGAGGGAGCTGGGCCTTGTCAGGTATCGGAAGGAGGGACCGGGAACTTGAGGGCAATGAAATGCCCGGGTCGCCGCGGCGACCCGGGCGGCGCTGGTCTGACCGGCTAGCGGAGCTTCACGAGCTTGCCCGCGTGCAGGCCCTCGCCTGCGGCGAGCCGGTAGAGGTAGAGCCCGGCCGGCAGGGGCCGGCCCCCGTCATCGCGGCCGTCCCAGGCCAGGCGCTGCTCGCCGCTCGCGCGCTGGCCGGCCACCGGCGTCGCCACGCGGCGCCCGGCGCAGTCGAAGATCTCCAGACGCAGAGTCGCCGGCGCCGCGAGCGCGAAGCTGAGCCCGGTCTCCGCGCGGAAGGGGTTGACGAGCACGCGCGGCGCGCGGGCGAAGGCATCCGTCTCGGGCACGGCCACCGGCCAGTTGTGGTGGATCGTGATGCTGACCTCGTCGTTGGCGGGGTTCTCATCGCCGGCCAAGACCGTGCGCGCCGTCAGGGTGTAGCTGCCGGGCGCGGGCGGCAGCCAGGCCCCGTCGACGACGAGGGTGTCGATGGCCGCGAAGGGCAGGTTGCGCGACCAGCTCCCCGAACCCCAGCCGCCCTCGATCTCGACCGAGACGCCGGCCTGCGCGTCGAGCCCGTAGTTCGTCGCGAGGATGACGATCGACACGGCCTCGTCGGCGCCGAACTGATCGCCGTCCTCCAGGCCGAGGAAGCGCAGCACGCCCGTGTCGTCGGCGTACACCGGGCCGAGCAGCCGATCGACGCCGAACTTGCAGAGGTAGTTGGTCACCCAGGTCATGTCCTCGGTGACGGGATCCATGCTCTCGGCGAGGATGCCGCCGTCATCGTCGGTGTCGTAGGAGAGCAGGGCATCCATCACGAACTTCGCGTTGTTCCAGTAAGTGACGTCGCCCGTGATCTCCCAGACCGCGAAGTGCGCGTTGCCGTAGGCCACGTTCCAGGAGGCGTCCCAGTCGTAGCCGGGCACGTTGTACCAGTCCTGCCAGATCTGGAGATAACCGCCGTTCGTGGCGAGCCAGCTCTGGCCGAGCGCGGGGTTGCTCTTGAAGAGCGAGTTGCAGACGCCCCAGAGCGCCGTGCCGCTGCTCATCGCCCAGTACTCCTCGGACAGGCGGGTCGAGGGGCTGGCGTTCAGGTAGTTGTAGACATCCGTGCCCTGCGTGACCGCCGCGTTCATGTAGCTCGCGTTGCCGACGGCCTGACCGTACAGGTAGAGGTTGCCGGCCGCCCAGCCCTTGCAGAAGGCGTCCAGGCGCTGCGCCCAGACCGTGCCGTCGATGACAAGCGGATTGGCGACGATGTACTGCGCGCAGGTTTCGGCGTAGCCGTCGTAGCTCGCGTCGCCCGTCGCTGCCTTGTACATGAGAACCGCGGTGAGGCCCCAGGCGCAGTTGTGCACGCGGTAGTAGTTGTCGCCCGCGGCGCCCTCCTCGAGCCAGGCGGGGTAGTTGGTCGAGTAGACCCAGGCGGCGGTCATGTTTCCGTCGTAGGCGGTGCTACCGGTGATCTGCTTGTAGCGCGCCCAGGTCCAGATCGACTCGAGGGTGTTGTCCGTTTGGATGACGCCGCCGAGGGGACCGGCCTCGGCCTCGATCTCACCGCCGTAGTTCGGGGACCCCTGATCGCTGACCTGCCAGATGGCGAGGAACTCGACGATCTGATCGAACTCGCGCAGATAGTTGAAGGGAGCGAGCGAGGGGGGCATCACGCGCGTGCCCGGGCCGCCCTCCAGCCAGAGCGACCAGTCGGCGCCGGCGTCCTGCGTCGGATCGGGCGCGGGCGCCGTGGCCAGAGCGAGCGCGGGCAGGCAGAGCAGGCAGACGAGCACAGCAAGGCGGCGCATGGCGGACCTCTCGGGCTGGGGTCGCGGAACGCTCAATTATAGACCGTCCGCGCCGGGTCCGACAAGCCGCCCCCGCAATTGACAATCGGGCACGATCCGGCAACACTCGCCGCGGGAGGTGACGATGCGGCCTGGCCGGGCACGCTGTATTCCGATGGCGCTCAGCGTCGCGGTGCTGCTCGCTGGCAGTGGCTGCGCGCTGCATCAGAGCGCTCTGGATCCCGGCGCCGATCCGGCGCCGGCGTTTCCGCTCAAGACCGGCGCCCTCCAGCGCGGCGACCGCGTCGAGCTGGAACTCACCGACGGCAGCCGCGTGGCGGGCCAGGTGCTGTCCTTCAGGCCGGACAGCCTGATCCTGCGCGTGCCGCGCGACGCGAACGCCGCGGCCGACCGCTTCCGGCGCGGCGAGGTCGCCGGTGAGCGCAGCGCGGTCGCCCTGAGCGCGATTCGCGGCGGACTGCGCTTCCGGGAAGTGGGGGGCCTCGACTGGCCTTTCCTGGCGGTGCT
>VGXI01000184.1 GCA_016873475.1 bacterium
GTTCAAGCTGATCAGCGTGGTCTCGGGCGGTTAGGAGGCGCTGCGTGTCGAGCCGTGACGCGGAATGGGTAGGCATCGATCCGGCCTGGCGGGCGGGGGCGACGCTCACGCTCGTCTTCCTGCTCGCGCTGGCCAGTCTGCTCGGGGCGCCGCCGGGGCTGCTGCTCGGTCTGGGCGTCGCGGCGGGCGCGGCGGGCGGCTGGACCCTCGCGGGGATCCGCGGGGAACGGCGGCGGCGCGAAATCAGCGAAAGACGACTTCAGGAAAGCGCGCGGACGGCCGAAGACATCATCGCGGCCATCCCGAGCGGGCTCGTCGGACTCGACGATACCGGCGCGGTGTGCCGCTGGAACGAGGGCGCCACCCGCATCCTCGGCATGGGCCGGGGCGGCATGATCGGCCAGCACGTGGACCGCTGGCCGATCGACGGGCAACGCGGGCTCGCCGCCCTCCTGCGCGATGCGCTGGACGGGAGAACCGTGACGCGAGGCAGCCTGGACGTGACCCGCACCGACGGACGCACGCTGCCCCTGGGCATCTCAACGAGTTGCCTGGCGGGGAGCGGCGGCCGCGGCACCGGCGCGGTGGCGGTCTTCCAGGACCTGACCGAGGCCCGCAAGCTCCGCTCGCGCATGCGCCAGCAGGAGCGCTTGGCCGCGGTGGGCGCGCTGGCTGCCTCGATCGCGCACGAGATCCGCAATCCGCTGGCCTCGATCGCCGGCAGCGTGGAGCTGCTGGCGGCGGACCTGCCGCTGACGGGCGAGCATCGCATCCTGATGGATCTCATCCTCAAAGAGAGCGATCGGCTGAACCTCCTGATCACGGACTTCCTGGATTTCACGCGCGAGCGGCGCCCGCAGCCCAAGCCGCTGGATCCGACGCTGCTCCTCAAGGAAGCGCTGCGCCTGATCCGGCAGCGGCCGGAGGCGGACGAGCAGCTCAAGCTCACGCTGAGCAATGACGGCGCGCCGGCAGTGATCGAGGCCGACCCGGGCATGCTGCGCCAGGTCTGCCTCAACCTGCTGCTCAATGCTTGCGAGGCGGTGGACTGGGAAGGCCGCCTCACGGTCTCGGCGCGCGGGGCGCAGGGGATCAGCGGCGAGGAGGAGCTGGTCGTGCAGTTCCGGGACGACGGTCCCGGTGTGCCGCCCGAGGCGCGGGGGCGGCTCTTCGAGCCCTTCTTCACGACGAAGACGGGCGGCACGGGACTCGGCCTGGCGATCGCCCACCGCATCGTGGAGATGCACGGTGGCCAGCTCGAGCTGCTGGAGGAAGCGGGGCCGGGAAGCGTGTTCGAGCTGCGCCTGCCGGCGCGCGCGCGCAGCGAAGAGGACCTGCCCGAGGGCGTGGTCCAAGCGACCGAAAACACCGTCTAGGCACCAAGCGAGGGAGCTGTACCAATGGCCCAGCCGCGCATCCTGCTCGTCGACGACGAAGAGAGCATGATCCGATTCCTCTCGATCATGCTCGCCAAGGAAGGCTACGAGATCCGCGCGGTTTCGAGCGGCAAGGCCGCCCTGCGCGAGCTGCAGAACTGGCGCGCGGACCTGGTGATCAGCGACATTCGCATGCCCGAGATGGACGGCATCCAGCTCCTCACCGGCATCAAGGCCATCGACGCCTCGATCCCGGTCATCCTGCTCACCGCCTACGCCAGCCAGGAGACGGCGATCGAGGCCGTCAACAAGGGCGCCTTCCACTACCTGATCAAGCAGGCGCGCAACGAAGAGATCAAGATGGTGGTGCGCAACGCCCTCGCGATGCGCGAGGTGCGCAGCGAGAACGTCCAGCTCCGCCGCCAGCTCCAGGACGACTCCTCGCTGGAGTCGATCATCGGCAGCAGCGAGGCGATGCAGCGCATCTTCGGGATCGTGCGCAAGGTGGCCCCGACCGACAGCACTATCCTGATCGGCGGCGAGAGCGGCACGGGCAAGGAGCTGATCGCGCGCGCCATCCACTTCATGAGCGGCCGCGCCGACAAGCCCTTCGTGGGCGTCAACTGCGGCGCGCTGCCGGAGAACCTGCTCGAGAGCGAGCTGTTCGGCCACGTGAAGGGCTCCTTCACCGGCGCCATCCGCGACAAGGAAGGCCTCTTCAAGGTGGCCGAGTCCGGCACGATCTTCCTCGACGAGGTGGGGGAAGGCACGCCCGCGCTGCAGGTCAAGCTGCTGCGGGCTTTGCAGGAGCGCGAGTTCCTGCCCGTCGGCGGCACCTCCCCGATCAAGGTCGACGTGCGCGTGCTGGCCGCCACGAACCGCGACCTCGAGGCCGAGGTCGAGCGCGGCACCTTCCGCCCGGATCTCTACTACCGTCTCAACGTGATTCCGCTCACGGTGCCGCCTCTGCGCGATCGGCGGGAGGACATCCCGCTGCTCGTGCGGCACTTCCTGCAGCGCCTGGCCGAGAAGCGCAACCTACCGATCAAGGGCGTGAGCAAGGAAGCCATGGAGCTGCTCTGTGGGTACGACTGGCCCGGCAACGTGCGCGAGCTCGAGAACGTGCTCGAGCGCACGGTGCTCCTGGAGGAGCGCGAGACGCTCGACCGCGACTCGCTGCCGGAGAAGCTGCTGCAGGACCCGGAGCGCGGGGCGAAGTCCTTCTTCGAGGGAAAGCCGCGCGCGACGCTCGAGGAACTGGAGCGGGAGTACCTGCTCCAGGTGCTCGAGTCCACGGGTTGGCAGAAGAAGAAGGCCAGCTCCATCCTGGGCATCAACGCGTCCACGCTCTACCGCAAGATCCAGCGCTACGGCCTGGATCGGACGCGCGAAGGCCTGCTGGTGGAGTGAAGCCCTCGGCCCCCCTGGGGCTCAATTTGCATGGCTGCACGGACCACGGTCCGGGGGAACAGCCGTGCAAGCTGCAACGGGCGCTGCAAGTGTCGGTAACGACCGGGCTTGACGCGCCACAACCTGCAAGGGGGGCTTGGCACTACCCTTGCGATGAGGGGCCCGGACCGACAAGGAGCCACCGGCGCCCGATTCGGCGGACCAACAGGAGGTTCTCTCAGATGTTTTCCAACAAGGGTTTCACCCTGATCGAGCTCATGATCGTGGTGGTGATCATCGGCATCCTGGCCGCCATCGCCATCCCGAACTTCGTTGCGATGCAGGATCGCGCCCGTGAGGCGGCCGTGAAGTCCAACGGCCACACGGCGCAGCTCGCGGTCGAGGATCTGGCCGTGCAGGCCAACGGCGTCTATCCCGACGGCGCCGGTGCCCTGGAAGCCATCGTGGAGGCGCTGCCCGGCGGCGTGCAGCTCTCCCCCCCCTTCGTCGGCGGCAACGGCCTGAGTGCTGGCGATGGCGCAGCTCAGGGCATGGTGGACTACATCGATCCGACGGGCACTACCGTCCCCAATCTGTATCGGATCGACTGCTACGGTAAGGACCCGGCACTGCCGCCAGTTCTCGTTCTGTCCAACGGCTAGACGATTCGCAGTGGCGGCGGGAGCCGGGGGGCTCCCGCCGCGTTTCTCCCTCTACTCAGCGAGGTCAGGCGTGCACCGGCTCTCTCACTCGAGTCGCGGCTTCACGCTCATCGAGCTGATGATCGTCATCGTGATTCTCGGCGTTCTCGCCGCCATCGCCACGCCCAACTTCACGACGATGCGCGACCGCGCCCGCGAGGCCGCGGTCAAGGGCAACGGGCATGCCTGCCAGCTCGCCGTGGAGTCCTACGCCGCGGCGAATTTCGGCAGCTACCCGCCCGCGGCCAGCGCCCTCGCCGACATCCAGGCCAACCTGCCCGGCAACGTGCTCGTCACGAATCCCTTCAATGGCGGCGTTGGGCTCTCGATCGGCGGCGGTGCCCTCGAGGGAATCGTCGACTACCAGGATCCGGTCGCCGTCGGCCTGCCGCAGCGCTACCGCCTCATCTGCTACGGCACGAACGCGCTGCCCATCCAGACCCTCAGCAACGGCTGAGCCTCGGCGCGTCCTTCTCGCCTCCATCGTCACCCGATTGGAACGCCCCGTGCGACAGCAAGGGCGATCGCCCCATTTGCGGGAATATCGGTCAATCCCTGCCCACCCTGGGCAAGGATTGACTGCTTCCGAGCCAAGGAGGCGCCCCTAGCATGAGCGACGCCGCGCTGCTGCGCGTCGAAGACCTGCGCAAGAGCTACCGGCTCGGGCCCCGCCGCCGGCAGCGCGTGCTCGATGGGCTCAGCCTGCGCGTGGAGCGGGGCGAGGTCTACGGTCTCCTCGGCCGCAACGGCGCTGGCAAGAGCACGACCTTCCGTCTGCTCACCGGGCTCGCCCGGCCGGATGGCGGCGAGATCCACATCCTCGGCGGGCGTCCCGGCGACCGCGACGTGCACCTGCGCCTGGGCTACTGCCCCGAGAACCCGCAATTCCCGCCCAACCTGACCGTGCGCGAGCTGATGCGCTTCCACGCCTCGCTGGTCGCCTCGCGGCTTGTGACGGCGAGGAGCCGCGTCGACTGGCTGGCGGCGCAGTTCGATCTCAGCGGCGTCAGCCGCCGCGAGTTGCGCCAGCTCTCCCGCGGTACGCAGCAGCGCGTGGCGCTCGCGCTGGCCCTGCTCGCGCGACCCGAGCTCTTGATCCTCGATGAGCCGCTGACTGCGCTCGATCCCCTGCAGCGCCAGCGCGTGATCGAGATCCTGCTCGAGCACAAGCGGGCGGGCACGGCGATGATCATCTCCAGCCACATCCTCGCGGAGCTCGAGGCCCTGGCCGATCGCCTCGGCGCGCTCAAGGACGGCCGGATCGGCCACGAGATCGCGCTCGGCGCCTCGAGTGCCGCGCCGCTCGCGATGGACATCCGCATTCCCTTCGAGAAGACGAAGGAGGCGCGCCTGGACGCGCCCGATCTTGACAGCGTGCGCGAGGGCGAGACGGCGGCTTTCCGCGGTCTGCCCTTCGAGCGCGCCCAGACCCTGCTGCAGCGCTGGAGCGCGCTGGGCATTCCGATCCTCGAGCTGGCCGAGCGCCGGGATCTGCCGGCCGCGGAGATCCTCGCCAGCATCGCCGAGGAGACGCCGACGGCCGCCCCCGCGAGCGCGCGCGACCGCGACAAGGAGCGCGTATGAGAAACGTCGCCGTGCTGACGCTCGCCGGCCTCCGCGAAGCCCTGCGCGACCGTCTGCTCCACAGCCTGCTCGGTCTGGGCGCGATCATCCTCGGCGCGCTCGCGCTGATGGCGCCGCTCACGCTCGGCGGGCGCGAGAAGACCTTCCACGACGCCGCGCTGGCCTGGATCCACATCTCGGCCCTGCTGACGATGCTGGTGATGGGGGCCTGGAACCTGCACCGCGAGCGGGAGCGGGGGATCTGGCTCGGCATCCTCACGCGGCCGATCTCGCGCCAAGAGTACCTGCTCGGGCGCCTGAGCGGCCTGCTCGGCGCGCTGGCGCTGGTCATCATCGCCGCGACGGCGATCTACCTCGTGATCGGCTGGGCGATGCGCGTGCCGCTCCTGCCCGGCCTGCCCACCGCGCTGCTCTATGTGTTCCTCGAGATGAGCCTGCTCGCCGGCTTCGTGCTGCTCTTCTCGACCTTCACCGGCCTCGTGATGACGCTCTTCCTCGCCCTCGCCGTCTTCGCGGCCGGGCACCTCTCGGCCGATCTCCTGCGCTTTGCGGCACTCACCGACAGCGGTTTCCTGCGTGCGCTCGCCCTGGCAGCGCACTGGCTCTTGCCGCACCTTGAGCTCTACCGCGTGCGCAACAGCCTGGTGGGGGGCAGCCCCCCGCCGCCCGACGCCCTGCTCGCGGCGCTCGGCTACACGCTCCTGTACTTCACTGCCCTCGTCGGCGCGGCGGCCGCCGTCTTCGCCCGCCGCGAGATCCGCTGATGGCCCGCTCGCTAGCCCTCGCCGCGCTCAGTCTGGTGCTGCTCGCTTTCGCGCAGCTTGGCCAGCCCGCGCCCCTCATCCGGCAGCAGGAGCCCCAGCGCCCGCTCGAGGCCGTGCTGATGGGCAGCGAGGCCCTGCTCGCCGACTACTACTGGTTCGATCTGCTCCAGTACTACGGCGGCTACCGGCTGGGACAGCACGACCTGTCCGAGTTCAACCAGCGCGTGGAGCGCCTGCTGCGGCTGGACCCCGCCTTCCACCGCGCCACCCTCTTCGCGGCCGTCGTCCGCGCCACGGACATGCAGGACCCCGCAGGCGCCCTGCGCTGGCTGGCCTATGCGGAGCGGGCCAATCCGACCTACTGGGTCTATCCCTACGAGCAGGGCTTCTTCCACTACCTGTGGCTCGAAAACTACCGGGAGGCACGGGCCGCCTTCGCGCGG
>VGXI01000185.1 GCA_016873475.1 bacterium
GGGAGGACGCGCCACTCGGGGACGTGGAGACCGACAAGGCCGCGGTGACGATTCCCTCCCCCGCCGGCGGCACGCTGGCGAAGCAGGGCGGCAAGGTGGGCGATGTGGTGATGGTCGGCAGCGTGATCGCCGTGATTGAGGCCGCGGGTGCGCCCGCGGCGAAGGCACCGGCCAAGGCACCCGCGAAGGCCGAGGCCCCCAAGCCCGCGCCTGCGCCCGCGCGGCCCACGCCCCCGGTTGCGCCGAAGCCTGCGACCCCAGCGAGCGCTCCCGCGGGGCCGCCCCCAGGAGCGGGTCCCGTGCCTGCGGCCCCGGCCGTGCGGCACCTCGCGCGCGAGATGGGCATCGACCTCGCCGCCGTCGCGCCCACCGGGCCCGGCGGGCGCGTCACCGCCGAGGACCTGAACCGCTTCCAGGCCGGCGGCGGCGCCGCCGCTGAACCCGCCCCCGGGGGCGGGCCGAGCATGGTCTGGACCGGCGGCGGCATCCCCTTCTTCGACGTCGAGCCGATGCCCGACTTCGCCCAGTGGGGCGAGGTGGAGCGCGAGCCGCTGCGCTCCATCCGGCGCAAGGTGGCGCACAAGATGACGACCTCGATGGTGATGGTGCCGCACGTCGCGCACATGGACGAGGCGGACGTCACCGAGCTCGAAGCCTACCGCCTGCGCGAGAAGGAGCGGCTGGCCGGCCGCGAGGGCGCGGCGCCCACGCTGCTCGCCTTCGTCGCCAAGGCCGTGGCCGAGGGGCTGAAGAGCGCGCGCGCCTTCAACGCGAGCCTCGATCCCTTCCGCGAGGAGATCGTCTACAAGAAGTACATCAACATCGGCATCGCCGTGGACACGGGGCGCGGGCTGATCGTGCCGGTCGTTCGCGATGTCGACAAGAAGAGCGTGCTCGAGATCACGGCCGACATTCGCGCGCTCGCGGAGCGAGCCCGAGCGGGCACCATCGAGGTGTCGGAGCTGCGCGGCGGCACCTTCACGATCACGAACGTGGGCCCCCTGGGCGGCACGGCCCTGCTCGCGACGATCAACTACCCCGAGGTGGCCATCCTCGGCATGGGCCGCGTGCAGGAGAAGCCCGTGGTGCGGGGTGGGCAGATCGTGATCCGCAGCATCCTGCCGCTCAGCCTCGCCTTCGACCACCGCGTGGCCGACGGCGCCGACGCCGCGCGCTTCGTCACGACGATGATGGCGCAGCTCGCCGATCCCCTGTCCTGGCTGGCCGGGAAGGCCTAGCTGCGCCGCACGCAAAGGAGACGCCATGGTGATGGGCAGCCTGGAGCTGGAGACGGGCGTCGTCGTGATCGGCGGCGGGCCGGGCGGCTACGTGGCCGCGCTGCGCGCGGCGGACCTCGGGCTCGAGGTCACGCTGGTCGAGGCCGCCGAGAAGCTGGGCGGCGTGTGCCTGCGCGAGGGCTGCATTCCGTCCAAGGCGCTGATCAACGTGGTCGAGATCGCGCACGCGGCGCGCGAGGCCGGCAAGTTCGGCCTCAGCTACGGCAAGCCGAAGTTCGATCGCGAGAAGCTCCACGACTGGATCCAGCAGGTAGTCGACAGCCTGACCGGCGGCATTGCGGGACTGCTCGAGAAGCGCGGCGTAGAGGTCGTGAAGGGCTACGCGCGCTTCGCCGGCCCGCACGAGCTGGCGATCGAAGGCGGCGAGGTCAGCCGCATTCGCTTCGGGCACGCGATCATCGCCACGGGCAGCCGCATCAACGAGATCCCCCCGGCCTACGACATTCCGGTGTGGTCCAGCGCCGAGGCGCTGGAGATTCCCGAGATTCCAGAGACCCTGCTCGTCGTGGGCGGCGGCTACATCGGCCTGGAGCTGGGGCTGGTCTACGAGGGGCTCGGCAGCAAGGTGAGCATGGTCGAGCTCTTCCCGAACCTGCTGATGGGGGCGGACCAGGACCTGGTGCGGCCGGTGCTGAAGAACTGCCAGGCGCGCTTCGAGGAGCTGATGCTGGAGAGCAAGGTGATCGGCATCAAGGAGCTGGGCGAGGGGCAGGGCTTTCGCGTGGACATCGAGCAGGGCGGCAAGCTGGAGAATCGCCACTACGACCGCGTACTCGTGGCCGTCGGGCGGAGGCCCAACACGGACGACCTCGGCCTGGAGACGATCGGCCTGGTGCTCGATGGCGAAGGCCGCATCCCCACCGACGAGGCCTGCCGCACGCAGCAGGCGCACATCTTCGCGATCGGCGACGCGGCGGGGGGGCCCATGCTCGCGCACAAGGCGAGCCGCGAGGGCAAGGTGGCCGCCGAGGTGATCGCCGGCCACCCGAGCGCCTTCGACAACCGCGCGATCCCGGCCGTGGTGTTCACGGCCCCCGAGATCGCGTGGACGGGGATCACCGAGCGCGAGGCCGAGGCAAAGGGCGTGGCGATTACCGTGGGGCGCTTTCCGCTGAGCGCGCTGGGGCGGGCCAAGGCGATCGGCCGCACGGAGGGCTTCGTCAAGGTGATCGCCGATCCCGAGACGCAGCGCCTGCTCGGCGTCGGCATGGTGGGTCCGCAGGTGAGCGAGCTGATCGCCGAGGGCACGCTGGCGATCGAGATGGGCGCAACGCTCGAGGACCTCTTGGTCACGATCCACCCCCACCCGACGATCTCCGAGAGCATCCTCGAGGCGGCGGAGATGGCGGCCGGCACGGCGGTGCATCTGGCCGCGCCGAAGAAGCCCTAGCGTGGGCGCGCCGCCCGAGGTCGAGGTTCACGCTTCGGGATTGCGAATCGAGCCCTGGCTCGACGATGAGCCGCTCATCGAGGCCGTGCGCGCGGATGGCCAGGCGCGCTGGACGCTTCGCACGCAGCCGACCACTTGCATCGTCCTTGGCCGCGGGTCAAAGCCCGAGGTCGAGTTGTTTCTCGATGCCGTGCTCGCCGACGGCGTGCCGGTGTTTCGCCGGCGCGGCGGCGGCTGCGCGGTGTTGCTGGATCCGGGGAACTTGATCGTGAGCGTGGCCCTGCCACTTCCCGGCATCGGGGGTTCGAAGGCTGCGTTTGCGCGGCTGTCGGCGTGGCTGATCGAGGCGCTGGCCGCGGCGGGGGCGCCGGGAGTCGAGCAGCGCGGCGTGAGCGACCTGGTGCTCGAGGGCCGCAAGGTGGGCGGCTCGGCCATCTACCGCGAGCAGGGGTTGCTGTACTATTCGTCGACGCTGCTGGTGGACCCGGACATCGCGGGGATGGGGCGGTGGCTGAAGCATCCGCCAAGAGAGCCGGAGTATCGGCAGGGCCGGCATCACAGGCGCTTCGTCCGCACATTGCCTGAGGGCTGCAACCGCAGCGGGCTTGCGTCCACCCTAGACTGCACTATTGCCTATCGCGGCGGCCCGATGTTTGCGTGCGAGTAGAGCCGGGCCGGATCCCCAGTGTAGATCGCATCGTACATGCTCCAGAGTACCGAGGCGCACACCTGGCCGCGCCTCTTGCTGCCGCCGAGAAGCGAATGAAGGACGAAGCCGAGGGCGCGCAGGGATGCCTCTTGCAGCGCAGGTTCTGGCAGCGGATCGGCTTCAAGGGCTTCCAGTAAGCGGATCGTCTCTGTGCGAGCATCGCCCGTCAGATCTTGCCCGAGGTCACCTAGCAAGAACGCGATCTCCCAGAGTAGCCGCGCGTTGTCCATCTCAACAACCCTCCTCGCTGCACTAAGCAGGCGCATTTGCCGAGTTGAACAGCCGAGACCCCAGCCGGTCGGACCTCTCGCAAGTCTGCAGGCCCAACCTCCTGATGCACGACAACGAGCATGCTCGGATCACTCCCCAGCAGTCACCGCGAAGCCAGTGCTTCAGAAAGGCAGATCATCGTCTTCGGCGTCCGACTCGGGCCGCACCACGGGCGGCGACAGCTCCTTTTTCAGGTCAAGAAGGAACTTGAGGTACACCGCGCAGAGATTCACTGCAAGATCTCCATAAGCACGCGGTATCCGAAGTGGCTCGACTCCCTGGCCGTGACCCCCTACCTTGTGTCTCAGGGCTGGGAGGCCCTGCAAGACACTCCCAGTGATGGCCTTTTGCGCCTCCTCAGGCACTCCGTGGAGTAGGTCCGTCTCTGCTCGAAGCCTCTTCAGAAGCTCGCCTGCAGTGCCTTCCCTCTGGTTCAGTAGCGCTTTCAGAGCGCTCTCGAATGCGCAGTTCGCCTTGTGGATCGCATCATCGGCGTCCCCCGCCAGAAGGTAGCTGCGGGCATCACGAAACTCCTCGTGCGCTCCAAGAAAGCCCTCCCGCCGCATGTCCTCCTCTACCAGGTCCCGAAGTGCGTCAAGGAATCGCGAGTCAATTAGGTACATGCGGCCTTCGGACATCCGCCAGACCGAGGCCTCTTCCGCAAGGACTGCATTCACTTCGGCTTGATATGGCGACCTCCGGTCCTCGGCAAGCAGTCGGTAGTACGCTTCAAGTGCATCAAGGACGGACTGTGGGTAGGCAAACACCACGAAGTCGTCAAACCCTGTCGCCTCCCTGTCGCCGCCGTCGCTTTCGTCCTGGACTCGTAGCGCGGCCTTTCCGTAAGCGCCCTTCAGCGCTTCCATTGCCTCAGCCTCCGTGTCGGAGGTCTCCCATCGCTGCCCCCAGGTCTCCATGTGCGCCCGACAAACCATAGCAAGCCGCTTCCGCAGTGCTCGGGGGAATGATGGGTACGGAATGGCCTTCTCGCGGAGCGCTTTCTGAAACCGCTTGCTAAACAGCCCCTGCATTCTAGTCTCACGTCTCCTCTCGCTGTTGTGCTCTACACCTGACAGTCGCAACTAGGCGACTGCCCACTCCACGGACAATACTTCCGCCTGCTCCAGCACTGTCTGCGTGGCCTTCTCCTGCTTGTCCGGCGGGTAGCCGTGCTTGCGTAGGATGCGCTTGATCAGCACTCGGAGCTGCGCTCGCACATTCTCGCGCAATGTCCAGTCGATGGTCACGTTGTTGCGCACGGTCTCGACCAACTCACGGGCGATCCCGCGCAGCGTCTCATCGCCCAGCACTTTCACGGCGCTGTCGTTCGTCTCGAGGGCGTCGTAGAAGGCCAGCTCGTCCTCAGTGAGGCCAAGCAGCTCGCCGCGGGCATTGGCCTCACGCATCTCGCGGGCGAGCTGGATCAGCTCCTCGATCACTTGCGCAGCCTCGATGGCACGGTTCTGGTAGCGGCGGATAGTCTGCTCCAGCATTTCGGCGAAGGAGCGGGCCTGCACCACGTTCTTGCGCCGGCGCACGGCCAGCTCTCCGCGCAGCAGCTTCTGGAGCAATTCGACAGCTAAGTTGCGTTGCGGCATGCTGCGCACCTCGGCGAGGAACTCCTCCGAGAGGATGGAGATGTCCGGCTTGACCAAGCCCGCGGCGGCGAAGATGTCGACCACGCCCTCGGGCGCAACGGCGCGCGAGATGATCTGCCGCACGGCGTGGTCGAGCTCCTCCTCGAGCTTGGCGCCGCCCGGTGCGCGCTTGGCAAGCACCGCCTGAACGGCCTGGAAGAAGGCAACGTCGTCACGGATGGCCAGCGCCGCTTCATGCGGCACCGCCAGCGCGAAGGCCTGGGATAGCAGACGAACCGCCTCGATGCAGCGCTCCTTGCCCTTCTCCTGAGCCAGGATGTGCTCCTGCGCCGCGGGCAGCAGACCGAGCCGCTCCTGCGGGGTGCCGGTCGTCCACTTCGACCGGTCGAAGCCATGGAAGAGCCCGCAGCAGATCTCGTACTTCTCCTGCATCACGGCCACGGCTTCGTCCTGGTCCAGGGCGGTGCGCCCGGTGCCGCCGCTCGCCGTGTAGGTTGCCAGCGCCCGCTTCAGCTCGTGGGCGAGCCCGAGGTAGTCGACGACGAGCCCGCCCGGCTTGTCCTTGAAAACCCGGTTCACGCGGGCGATGGCCTGCATCAGCCCGTGCCCGCGCATCGGCTTGTCGATGTACATCGTGTGCAGGCTCGGGGCGTCGAAGCCGGTCAGCCACATGTCCCGCACGAGCACCACCCGGAAGGCATCGCCAGGGTCACGGAAGCGCTTGGCCAGCAGCTCACGGCGCGGCTTGTTGCGGATGTGCGCTTGCCAGTCCACCGGGTCGGAGGCCGAGCCCGTCATCACCACCTTGAGGGCACCCTGCTCGTCATCCTCGCTCACCCACTCCGGGCGGAGCTTGGCGATCTCGCCATAGAGCTCGACACAGATGCGCCGGCTCATGCAGACGATCATCGCCTTGCCGTCCAGCGCCTCCAGCCGCTTCTCGTAGTGCTCA
>VGXI01000186.1 GCA_016873475.1 bacterium
GGGGAAGGCCTCCCCCGGCGCGATCGTGGCCAGCTCTCCGCTCGCCGCGTCGGCGTAGTCGGCGAGGGCGCTCGGGCGATAGGCGTAGAGGTTGTGCGGCAGGCCGTCGGCGAAGTCGAGGGCGCTGGCCGCGAGCGGGAAGGCGAAGGGATTGGCGAGCGCGGTCCAGCCTGGCGCGAGCGGGAACTCGAGATCGGCGCTCAGCTCGGCGCTCTGCCCGGCGATCGCCACGAAGGCGGCCTGGGCGCTGCGCAGCCAGAAGCCTCGCCCCGCGGCGAGGGTGCCCGGGGAGTCCCCGCTCACCGGGTCGTAGACGAAGAGCTGCCAGCGCGGGGCGCCGTAGTCCCCGAGCGCCGGGCCGAAGATCAGCGCGGGATCGCCGCTGGCAGGCGCCAGTGGCAGGCCGAGAAAGTAGCTGCGCGGCGCGGCGCCGAGGGCAAAGGCCTCGTGGCCGGCGATGGGAATGCCGAAGCTCTCCAGCCCTGCGGCCGGGGCGCCCGCGGGCAGGCGCAGCGCAAAGGGTGGATCGGCGATCTCGACGAAGTACTGGATCCCGCGGGCGTCGAGCGCATCGCCGGGCAGCTGCGCGCCCCAGGCCAGGCCGCCGGGGGCGGGCTGCATGGGGAGCGCGGTGTAGCCCAGCTCGCCGCCGCGGCGGTAGTAGACCGTCGCGCTGCCCACGCTCTCGTCCAGGGCGAGCTGCAGCGCGCCGAGCTGGCCGCCCGCGCCCTCGTCGAGCAGCAGCGCGGCCGGCACGCCGCCGAACTCGCTGCCGACGAGCAGACCGGCGGCGCCGCCCGGACTGGACCAGGCGCCGCCGCCCAGCGGCTGGCCCAGGCAGAGCAGGAGACGGCAGTGGCTGCTGGCCGCATAGCCGCCCGCCGCGGGCAGGGCGACCCGCGTCGCGCCGGCCGGCAGCGGCACGAAAGCGACCAGGAGCAGGACGATCCCTGGCCAGTGGCGGCGGCGGTGATGGCAGAGGCTCGCGCAAACTCGCATCGCAGGCGGCGCTCCTGGGTCCGGGGATCCGCGGGCGGACACCCAGCAAGCCGCGCGCCATGAAAAAGCCCGGCCCCTCGCGGGACCGGGCTCGCTGTCCGCGGCGGGAAGCCGCGCCTAGTACATGCCGCCCATGCCGCCGCCGCCGGGCATCGCGGGCGCCTTGTCCTTCTCGGGGATGTCGGCGACGATGGTCTCGGTGGTCAGCAGCAGGCTCGCGATGCTCGCCGCGTTCTGCAGCGCGCTGCGCGTCACCTTGGCGGGATCGACGATGCCGGCCTTGAACATGTCCACGAACTGGCCGTTCGCGGCGTTGTAGCCCATGGCGCCCTTCTCGCCCATCACCTTCTGGACGATGACGGAGCCCTCGACGCCGCTGTTCTCGGCGATCTGGCGCAGGGGCGCCTCGAGCGCCTTGCGGATGATGTTGATGCCGACCTGGATCTCGCTGTCGGACTCCTTGATCGCGTTCAGGCCGGCGATGGCCCGGATGAGGGCGACGCCGCCGCCGGGGATGATGCCCTCCTCGACCGCCGCGCGGGTGGCGTTGAGGGCGTCCTCGACGCGCATCTTCTTCTCCTTCATCTCGGTCTCGGTGGCCGCGCCGACGTTGATCACCGCGACGCCGCCGGAGAGCTTGGCCATGCGCTCCTGCAGCTTCTCCTTGTCGTAGTCGCTCGTCGTGTCCTCGATCTGGCGCTTGATCTGGGCGACGCGCGCCTGCACGGCCGCACTCTTGCCGGCGCCCTCGACGAGCGTCGTGTTGTCCTTGTCGATCGTGATGCGCTTGGCCGTGCCGAGGTCGTTCAGCGTGGCGCTCTCCAGCTTGCGGCCGGCCTCCTCGGCGACGACCGTGCCGCCGGTGAGGATCGCGATGTCCTCGAGCATCGCCTTGCGGCGATCGCCGAAGCCGGGCGCCTTGACGGCGCAGACGTTGAGCGTGCCGCGGGCAGCTTGTTGACGACGAGGGTGGCCAGGGCCTCGCCCTCGATGTCCTCCGAGATGATGAGCAGGGGCTTGCCCGTCTGCGCGATCTTCTCGAGCACGGGCAGCAGGTCCTTCATGCTGCTGATCTTCTTGTCGTGGATGAGCACGGCCGCGTTCTCGAGCACGGCCTCCATGCGCTCGGCATCCGTGACGAAGTAAGGGCTGACGTAGCCGCGGTCGAACTGCATGCCCTCGACGACCTCCAGCTCGGTGGTCAGGCTCTTGGCCTCCTCCACCGTGATGACGCCGTCGCGGCCGACCTTGTCCATCGCCTCGGCGATGAGCTGGCCGATCGTCTCGTCGCTGTTGGCGGCGAGGGAGGCGACCTGGGCGATCTCCTCGCGGTTGCTCACCTCGTGGCTCTGGCTCTTCAGCGACTCGACTCGACGACCTGCTCGACGGCCTTCTCGATGCCCTTCTTCAGGTACATCGGGTTCACGCCGGCGGTCACGTTCTTGAGGCCCTCGGTCACGATCGCCTGGGCGAGCAGGGTGGCCGTCGTGGTGCCGTCGCCGGCGACGTCGTTGGTCTTGGTCGCCACTTCCTTGACGAGCTGGGCACCCATGTTCTCGTAGGGATCCTCCAGCTCGATCTCCTTGGCGATCGTCACGCCGTCATTGGTGACGGTCGGGCTGCCGAACTTCTTGTTTTAACTTCTTGTCGAGGATGACGTTGCGGCCGCGGGGGCCGAGGGTCACCTTCACGGCGTTGGCGAGCTTGTCCAGCCCGCGCTTGAGCGAATCGCGAGCGGCGATATCGAACTCGATCTGCTTGGCCATCTTTCCTTCTCTCCTTGGTCGTTGGATCGGCCCCTCGCCCTGCGCGGGGGCCCGGTGCGCGGGGCGGGGTCTAGAGGACCGCGAGGATGTCGCTCTCGCGCAGGATGATGTACTTCTCGTCGCTGATGGTCACCTCGGAGCCCGAGTACTTTCCGTAGAGCACGGTGTCGCCCTGCTTGACCTCGAGCGGCAGGCGGTCGCCGGCATCGGTGAGACGGCCGGGACCGATGGCGATGACCTCGCCCTTCTGGGGCTTCTCCTTGGCGGTGTCGGGGATGATGATGCCGCCCTTCTTGACCTCCTCCTCCTCGAAGGCCTTGACGAGGATCCGGTCAGACAACGGCTTGATGGACATGCTCCAACCTCCAGAGATCGTGGTCCGAGATGCGGCCCAAGACGGTGCGGACCGCACAGCCTATCGCATGGCATTGTAAGGGTTTGGCACTCGCGTTTGGCGACTGCTAATTCGACGCGGCGAATATAGACAGGGCCCCGGGGCGATGCAAGCCCTATCCCGCCGCTTTGTCCGTCTCGGGCAGCGGCAGGAGCGGGGAGGGCTGGAAGGCCCGGCGCCGCAGGGGATGGGCGTAGACCCGCGCCGGGTCGACGCGGAAGCGCCCCACCAGGTCGGCCCGGCCGAGGTGGAGGAAGTACTGCCGGCGGCTGGGCACCAGGGCCAGCTCCCCCTCCCAGAGCTGCTCCCCGAGGGCGAGCGCCGTGCGCACGACGACGCAATCGCCGAGCCCCTCGCCGAGCCGCGTGCGCCGGCGGTAGAACGCATAGACCTGTTTCACCCGCTGGCGGCCGCGGCCGACGGGCACCTCCAGCCGCAGGACGAGGCGCAGGCGCCCCTCTTCGTCGCGCAGGCGCCCGACGCGCTCGATGCGCTCGACGGCCAGGGTCGACAGCGCCGAGACCGGATCCACGAGGGCCTTGAGCGCGAGCCCCCAGGCCGGCAGACCCACGCGCTCCTTCCACCCGAGGCTGGGCAGATCCCGCCCGCGCTCACCGCTCGCCATGGCCCCTCCTTCCGCCGCCGGCGCCCGCGCCGCTGCCCGAGAAAGCGCTCAAGCGCCGCCCGCGCTTGCCGATACTCCCTTCGCGCGGGGGCCCGTGACGCTTCTCCCTGTGGGCCGCCGCCGCACTGCTCCACTGCTCCCGTGGCTGCGGGGGCAGGCTTCTCCCGGGATCCCGGCCCCCGTTCGCGGGGTCGGGATTCTTCATTGTGCCCCTGGCAGGGCTTGGTCGGCGAGGGCCGCCAAGCCGCGCAGGGTCCAGTCGGGCTCGAGCCGCGCTTCCCCCGCCTCGCCTGCCAGCGCGCGGCGAAGTCCGGCGCCCAGCCCCCCGTCAGGATCACCGCCGTCCCCGGCCAGCGCCGGCCGAGACGCGCGGCGTAGCCCTCGGCGGCGGCCAGCCCGCCCCAGAGCGCGCCGGCGGCCAGAGCCCTTCGCGTGCTGTCCCCCCAGGGCTCGGCCGTCCACTCCGGTGCGGCGGGCGGCAGCTGCGCCGTCCCCTGGGCGAGCGCGGCGAGCGCGAGGGCCGGCCCCGGCAGGATCGCGCCGCCGAGATAGCAGCCCGCGGGATCGACGAGGTCCACGGTCATCGCCGTGCCCGCGCCGATGAGGAGGGCCGGCGCGAGGCCCTCGGCCCAGGCCGCCGCCGCATTGCAGAGCCGGTCCGCGCCGAGCGTCCGCCGATCGGGCAGGGCGCAGGCGAAGGGCAGGGGGGCCTCGCTGCTCAGCTGCCAGCAGCGGGCGCCCCGCGCGGCGAGCCAGGCGAGGAGCCGGGCCGCCGCAGGCGGGTTTGCGCTGGCGAGGGCGGCGCGGCCGCCGGCCGCGGCCAGGGGCGCGGCCAGCGCCTCCGCCCCGGCCGCCCCGTCGGCGGCCCCCAGGCCGCCCCGTCGGCGGCCGGGACGGAGAAGCGCCCGCGGCCGCGGCCCTCCTCCCAGAGGAGTCCCTTCAGGCGGCTGTTGCCGAGGTCCAGGCAGAGCAGGGCGGCCACGGTTCTCCCTTCGCGCGGCACAGCGTAGCCGATCCGCGCGCGCGACGCCAGGCGCTCAGGCCCGGTCGCCCGCGGGCGGCCCGAGGCGCAGGCTGAGTTCGCCGGCCTCCAGACGCTCCTCCCCCGCCGGCCCCGACACGCGCAGCGCGCCGTCGGCCTCGACATCGAGCAGGCACAGGCGCCGGCCGCGGGCGTCCCAGGCTGCGGCCCCCCGGTGCGGCCAGCGGCGGCGCCACGCCTCGACGAGCCGCGCGTCGGCGCCGGGATCCGCGCCGGCGACGACGGCCAGTACGGTCTCCAATTCGGCGAGCAGCGCCGCCAGCAACTCGCCGCGCTCGAGGCGGCGCCCCGCGGCCTCGTCCAGGGAGGCCGCCGCCCCGCGCAGTTCCGGCGGGAAGTCCGCCGGCCCCTGGTGGACGTTGATCCCCAAGCCGAGGACGAGATGCCGGTAGCCGCCCGCGCTCAGGCGCGCCTCGCTGAGGATGCCCGCCACCTTGCGCTCGCCGAAGAGCAGGTCGTTGGGCCACTTGAGCAGGAGGGGGGCGCCGAAGCGGTCGGCTGCGCGGGCGAGGGCGAGCCCGGCGCCCAGGGCCAGGAGCCCGCCGCGCGCCGGTGGCCAGACGGGGCGCAGCAGCAGCGCGAGAAGCAGCGAGTCGCCCGGTCGGTCGCTCCAGACCCGCGTCTGCCGGCCGCGGCCCGCGCGCTGGTGCTCGGCGACGACGCAGGCGCCCGCCGGCGCGCCGGCCTCGGCGAGCGCATGCGCCGCGTCCATCGCGCTGTCCAGCTCGGCGTAGACGGCCAGCGGCCGACCGAGACCGCCGCTCAGCCGCGCGCTCCAGGCGGCTTCGCGCGCGGTCAGGCGCCGGCCGGATCCGCTCACGGCAAGCCGTCGATCTCGAGCGCGAGGTCGAGGGCGCCCGCGCTGTGCGTGAGGCTGCCCAGGCTCGCGGCCTCGACCCCGGCGTAGTGCGGATCGGCGAGGTCGGCGGGCTTCAGGCCGCCCGAGATCTCGAAGGCGGGCCCGCCGCCCAGGGTCTGGCGCAGGGCGACGGCCGCCGCCACGGCCGCGGGCGGGAAGTTGTCGAGCAGCACGCGCTGGATGCGGCCGCGCGCCGGGTGCTCGAGCAGCAGGCGCAGCTCCTCGAGGCTGTCGACCTCGACGAAGAGGGGCAGCGCGGGCGGCAGCGCCTCGAGGCGCGCGAGCACGGCGGCGAGACCGCCGAGGGCCGCCTTGTGGTTGTCCTTGACCATCAGCGCGTCATCGAGGCCCAGGCGATGGTTCTGGCCGCCGCCCAGGCGCACGGCGTACTTCTCGAGTCGGCGGTAGCCGGGCGTGGTCTTGCGCGTGTCGAGCACGGCGGGCCCGCAGCTGGCCGCG
>VGXI01000187.1 GCA_016873475.1 bacterium
GGTTCCGGAAGCGTTCGCCCTCGCGATAGGGCGTGCCGTCCGCGTGGAAGTAGAGATCGACCGCCGCGCCCGAGAAGGCGAGGCGCTCGCCCTCGCTGCGAATCGCCCGCGCCATGTCGGGCGGCACGGCGAAGCCCGTCTCGGCCACCGCGATCGCCGGCGCGAGCAGCTCGGCCAAGGGCAGGCGGCCGAAGTCGCGGTGGAGCAGGTTCATCGCCGCGAGCGTGCCCGGCGCGCCCACCGAGCGGCCGCCGGTCATGGGATCCGGGTAGGGCTGACCCAGTTCGGTGAGGAACATCTGCGGCCAGGCCCAGGCCGGGCTCTCCTCGCGCCCGTCGATGGCGTAGAGGCTGTCCGTCGCCATGTCGTGCAGGAGGATCAGGCAGCCGCCGCCCGGCCCGCTGCTCTCGGGCTCGACCACCGAGAGCAGGGCCTGCACGGCCACGGCGGCGTCGGCCACGTTGCCGCCCTTGGCGAGAATGCGCGCCCCGACCTCGCTGGCCAAGGGGTGCGCGCTCGCGACCATGCCGCGCTTCGCGACCACGGCCGGCCGGCCGGCCTCGGGCAAGGGCCGCGTGGGGGGCAGGCTGTCGGGCGGCGCGGCGGGGCTCCAGAGAGCGGCGGCGAGGGCGAACAGGGGCAGGCAGGCCACGGCGACTCCTTCCGCGCGGGAAAGCGCTCAGTGTAACGGAGCCCGCGGCCCGCGGCTATGCCCTTTCAATTGACCGGCGGGAGGACTACACTGCCCGGCCAACCTCGAGGAGGTCAGCGCCATGCCGGCTCCGGACAGCATCGAACTGCGCAGCGACACCTTC
Organism: bacterium; assembly: GCA_016873475.1. Classification (NCBI taxonomy): domain Bacteria; species bacterium. The sequence continues at coordinate 816 of VGXI01000187.1, forward strand.
ACCTTGCCCGACGAAGCGATGCGCGAGGCGATGGCCAAGGCCGAGCTCGGCGACGACGTCTGGGGCGAGGACCCCACGGTCAACAAGCTCCAGGCCCGCGCGGCGGCCCTCACCGGCAAGGAGTCCGCGCTCTTCGTCGCCAGCGGCACGATGGCCAACCTCGTCAGCCTGCTCGCCCACTGCCAGCGGGGCGACGAGTTCATCGTCGGCGACCAGGCGCACATTTTCTACTACGAGGCCGGCGCCAGCGCGGCCGTCGGCGGCCTGCACCCGCGCACGGTGCCCAACAACCCCGACGGCAAGATCGACCTCGAGCGCATCGAGGCCGCGATCCGCCCCGACGACGACCACTTTCCGCGCACGCGGGTCGTCTGCCTCGAGAACACCCACAATCGCTGCTGGGGGACGCCGCTCGGCATCGGCTACCTGGACGCCGTCGGCGCCCTCTGCGAGGAGCGCGATCTGAAGCTGCACCTGGACGGCGCCCGCCTCTTCAACGCCGCCGCCGCCGAGGGCACGGCCGTGCGCGACCTCGCCGCGGCCGCCGATTCGCTGAGCTTCTGCCTCTCCAAGGGCCTCGGCGCGCCCGTGGGCTCCATGGTCTGCGGCGACAAGACCTTCATCCGGCGCTGCCGGCGGATGCGCAAGCAGCTCGGCGGCGGCATGCGCCAAGCCGGCGTGCTCGCGGCGGCCGGCCTCTACGCCCTCGACAACCGCGTCGAGCGCCTCGTCGATGATCATGCGATGGCCAAGCGCCTCGCCGAGGGCATCGCGGCCATCCCCGGCCTCACGACCGAGCCCGCCCGCGTGCGCACGAACATCGTCTACCTGGACATCACCAAGCCCGGCCTGAAGGCCGACGAGCTGGTCGCCCGCTGCCGGCAGCGCGGCTTGCTCTTCCTCGGCGCAGGCCATCGCCGCCTGCGCATGGTGACGCATTACGGCCTCACGATGGCCGACATCGAGCGCGCGCTGGCGATCCTCGCCGAGGTCGTCGCGCGGCCCTGAGCCTACTCGTAGCGCCGCGTCAGCGGCTGCCAGACGAGCGTGCGCGGCCCCAGCGCCGTGATCTCCACGATCAGGCGCCCGTCCGGGTCGAAGCGGCGCGTCACGCGCGCCGGCGAGCTGGGGCCGCCCTTGCCGAGCCGCCCGTAGTCGATCTCCGCGACCGTTTGCTGGCCGCTGATCGATGCGCCCAGCGGGTCCGCGCCGGCAAAGAGCTGGACGGCGCCCTGGTGCGTGAAATCCGGCTCGCGCACCGTGTGCAGCCAGGCCGAGCCGACCCGCGGGTGGTAGTAGTCCGTCTCGGGTTCGTCGCAGTGGCCAAGGTCCGGGCGCGGCGTGATCTCCAGGCGCACGATGTCGCCCGGGTCTGCCCAGTGCGGCAGGTAGGCGCCCCAGCCGCCCGCGCCCGCGCCGAAGAGCCGCTCGGCGATCAGGCTGCCGTTGAAGAAGAAGCGCAGCTCGGCGCAGGAGATGTCGAAGGCCGAGGCCGGACCCTCCTCCACGGCCCCCGCGCTGTTGTCGATCCACAGGCTGATGCGGTCGACGAATGTGACGGTCACCGGCTGCGACTCGCCGCCGCTCTCGCTCAAGTGGGCGCGCACGGCGGCCGGGCCGGGCTCGTTGCTCACGAGATGGGCCTTCACCTCGCCCGCCGCGTCCGAGTAGCCGCTGACCGGGCCCACCCAGGTGCCGAAGTCGGTCGTGAACTCCACGTGGATGTCCTCGACGATGTCCCCCGTGGGTTCATTGACGTCGCCGAACTGCCACTTCCGCACCGTGGCCGTGATTACGCTCTCGCTCTGCCCGTTGGCCAGGACGAAGGCCGGGTCCGCGCGCAGCGCGATGCCGTGGCCGTAGATGTTGATCAGCACTTCCTGCTCGCCGCAGCCGATGGTCACCGGCAGGTCCGTGTGCCCGAGCTCGTCCTCCGCCGCATCGAAGGCGAACGCGCGCAGGACGGGCGTTGTGTGCGTGGTGAAGCCGGTCATCACGCCCTCGGTGAGCGGCGCCAGCGTGATCGCCGCGACGTCGGCGATGTCCACCGTCGCGCTGCGCACCTGCACCGACTCCGTGCCGGGCGGCAGATCGCCGAGCACGATGCGCAGCCAGCCGTAGCAGTGCTCGGTCTCGGCCGTCTGGCCGCACTGCAGCGAGACGTAGGAGCGGTCCACGCCGCGCACGGAATCCTGCGCGCTGTAGGCGGTGGTCGTGACGATCGCCGCGCCGGGCGCGAGGTCGTCGGGCACGATGGGCAGCTGGGGATCCATGTCGTACTCGCGGTCGTCGACGTTGCTGTGCAAGTAGTCGATCGCGACGTGGATGCGGCTCGTCTCGTGCGCCGGGTCGTCCGGGTAGACGCCGATCGCGAGCAGCAGGTCGGCCAGGCAGGTCTGGGCGCTGAAGCTGTTCGGCCCGGGATCGACGGCCGTCTCGTCGTAGCCGTGGCCGACGGCGTCCTCGCCCGCGTCGAAGGCCGTGGTCGTGATCGAGGCCTCGCCGGGCAGGAGGCCGGTCACTTCGATCTCGCCGCCCGGCACGCCCTCGCCGACGACCGAGTAGTCGGGGCAGCTCTCCCAGGAGAACTCGATCTCGACGCTGACCGTGCCGGCCGGGAAGTCCTCGGCGGGCAGCGCGACCGTGGCCCAGCCGGGGAGCTGATAGTCGCCCGCGATGTCGGCGAGCTGGAAGTGCGAGCCGCCGCTGGTGCCGAGGTCCTCGCCGAGCAGCCAGTCGAGCGCCTCCTCGTCCGTGCGGCCGCCGCCGGCCAGCATGCCCTCGATGAGGGCGGCGAGGGCGGCGTCGGCGTCCGCGGCGGCGACCGGACCGTCCCAGCCGCTGAAGCTGCCGGGGCCGCCGTCGGCCAAGAGGTCGGCGAGGCCGCCCGAGTTGCCGGCGAGCAGCGCGACCATCGCGCAGGGCGCAACCTGGAGCTGGCTCGCGAGCAGATCCGCGTGCAACCACACGCCAAGCTCGGGTGCGGCGGCGCCGGGCGTCCAGGCCGCGCCCATCACCAGCTGCTCGGCGGCCAGCCAGTCCGTGTACTGCTCCCAGGTGGCCGCGTCCAGGCTGCTGCCGTAGTCCGCCGCCGTGCCGCCCGCGAAGCCCTCGAGGACGAAGTGCTCCGCGCCCGCGCCGTCGGCGACGAGCCCGCCCGCGCCGAGGATCACCGCGAGCCCGTAGGGCTCCTGCTCGAGCAGGTCGGCGGGGACGAAGGGCTCGTCCACGCCGTCGCCGGCCAGGCTGAGTTCGATGAGCTCGGGCGCCCAGCCGAGGTCCAGGAAGCCCTGGCGGATGGCCGCCGCGCGCGCGGCGCCGCTCGGGTCGCTGCACACGAGGTGCACGCGGTGCGTGCTCGGCAGCACGAGGCTGCCGCAGTCGATGCAGGGGATCGCTTCGCGCACGCCCCTCGGCGCCGGACGCGCCGCCGTCCTCGCAGTCGCCCCCGGGGGCGGGCTCGCCGGGCGGGGCGCCGCAGCGCGGCCTTCCTCGGCCGTGATCAGCAGGGCGATGGCCCCGCTCGCGAACTCCAGCGTGAAGGAAGCGCCGTCGCCGGCCAGGCGCGCCTCGGCCACGTTGGGCCAGCTCGCCAGCTCGGCGAGCAGGGCCGCGCGCGCGGCCGCGGCGCTCTGCGCGCCGCGCAGCACGCCGTAGCGCGCCCAGACGCCGGCGAAACTGGTGCTGTCGGCGGCGAGCAGGGCGAGACGCGACTCGGGGTAGGGCGGTGGCGTCTGGGGCGCGCTGGGGCCGGTGGCATCCGAGCTGCAGCCGGCGAGGGCGATGAGCAGGCCGAAGGTCAGGGCGAGAGCGAGGGCGAAACGCGGCGACGGCATGGCGGTCCTCCAGGCACGCGGGCCCGACCCGGGACCGCGCATCCAGTGAACCGCAGGGCCGTTACGCCGCTGTTACGCCCAGTCGGGCCAGTCGGATTTGCCACGTGGCAAACGCCCCCGGGGGCGGGTCGGGCGGAGGCTAGAGCAGGTCGCGCCGGGCCAGCCAGGCGTCGTCGGGGAACTTGCGCAGGTAGTTGCGGATGCCGTCGGCGAAGATGCCGCAGACCCTCGAGCCCGGCGGCAGGCCCTTGGCCACTTCGACCATCGCCTGGGCCACGGTGCCCGAGCTGCCCCCAACGAGCAAGCCCTCCTCCCGGATCAGGCGCCGCGCCATGCGGAAGCTGTCGCGGTCGTGCACGGCCAGGAAGCGGTCGGCGACCTTGGCGTCGAAGATGTCCGGGATCCAGTCGTAGCCGATGCCCTCGACGTGGTAGAGGCGGGTCTCCGTGCCGCCGCCCAGCAGCGAGCCCACGGGCTCGACGGCGACGATGAGGATCTTCGGGTTCCGCTCGCGCAGGTAGCGCGAGATGCCCATGATGCTGCCGCCCGTGCCGACGCCGATCACCATGGCGGTCAGGCTCTCGCCGAAGTCGGCCCAGAGCTCGGCGGCCGTGGTGGCGTAGTGGCTGGCGGCGTTCTCGGGGGTCTTGTACTGGTTGGGCATCACGGCGCCAGGCCGCTGCGCCACGAGCGCAGCCGCCTTGCCGTACTGGCTGCGCGGGTCCGTGTGCGGGGCGCTGTCGTCCTCGGCGCGGTGGACCTCCGCGCCCAGGGCCTCGAGGATGATCTCCTTCTCCTCGCTGATCTTCTGGGCGAGGGTGACGACCATCTTGTAGCCCTTGACGGCCGCCGTCATCGCTAGGCCGATGCCCGTGTTGCCGCTGGTGGGCTCCACCAGCGTGCCGCCGGGGGCAAGCACCCCTTCGCGCTCGAGGCGCTCGACCATGCGCACCGCGATGCGGTCCTTCAGCGAGCCGCCCGGATTGAGGAACTCGCACTTGCCGTAGAGCTCGACCGAGAGTCCCGCGCCGATGCGCTGCAGGCGCACGACTGGCGTGTTGCCCACGGCCTGGAGGATGTTCTCGTAGATCAAGCGCCGCCGCCTTCGCCGCTAGAGCCCGTACATCTCGTTGAAGCGCTCGCGGCTGCCGGCCAGCACCTTGGCGTGCAGGCTCTCGCCGTGGCTGTCCATCGTCACCACGCACTGGAAGTCCTCGACGCGGATCTGCCAGAAGGCCTCGGGCAGCCCGAACTCGGTCTTGTAGACGGCCTCCACCTCGCGCACGCGCTGGGCGATCAGCGTGGCCGCCCCGCCGACGGCGTGCAGGTAGACGGCGCCGTGCTCCTTGCAGGCCGCCAGGGTCTTCTCGCCCATGCCGCCCTTGCCGATCACCGCCCGCACGCCGAGGGCCGCGATCACCTTGTGCTCGAAGGGCTCCTCGCGGCTGGAGGTCGTGGGCCCGGCGGCCACGAAGTGCCACTTTCCCTTGTCG